>NZ_VIRS01000002.1:300000-486675 GCF_006912135.1 Cryptosporangium phraense
AAATCTTGGGAGCGAGACCCACCCACTGCGGTGAAATACACGCTGGGCAGGCCAGATCGTTCTATGAACTCCTCGACCAGGCGCGATTTTCCGACCCGTCGCCGCCCGCGGATCAGCAGCGCCTTGCCCGGCCTTCCGGTCCGGCTGCCAGAGGCCACGCCGGTTACCAGGTCGGACAGCAGCTTCAGCTCACGTGCCCGTCCCACAAATCCGGCCACCGTTGCCCCCTCACCGATCGATCGATACCCACATAGCTATCATGAGCGAAAGTTTCCCGAGCGAAAGTTTCATGCGTGGTAGCTACCTGTCGCGACCGCGCGGCAATTTGGCGGCGCCGCGCTGAGCGGCCTCGGTCAGGCTCGCCTGGGGCGGGTCGTAGGGTTGCAGCCCAGTCAAAGCGTGGCCGGTTGCGTCCGGTGTTCAGGCTGAGGTGGTCACGATGGAGATCGCGCTGGCCGGATGCACGTTGGACTCGTTCGAGTGGGGCTTCTCTGTGAATCTCGCCTTCTCGGCGGGGTGGGAGGTGCGTATCGAAGGCCGCTTCGGCCTACGCACACCGCACGCGGGCGTGATGGTCGACCCGGCCACGTATTACGGACGCGAGATCGCATCGCCGGCCCTTGCCGCGCTGGTCGGGCGCGCGGTCGAGGCGGCCGAGGTGAGTCGGTCCGGGCTTCTCGCGATCACCTTCGATCGTGGCCCGGCGCTCACCGTCGGGCCGGATGACGAATATGAATCGTGGACGGTGGCTGGACCGGGCGGCGTGAAGGTGATCTGCGGGCCGGGCGGGGAAGTCACTTCATGGCCTGCGGGTTAGTGGCGGGAGTTGAGCACGAGGAGGGCGCCGGGCACGCAACGGGCGGCCCGACTGTGTCTCGGACCGCCCAGAGTCGTGCGGACCGCTAAAGCGTCAGTGCGCGGGGCCCGGGACCTCGACGTCGGTCTGCGCCGGCATCGCGCCGACACCGATCGGGCACGACAGCCCGTTGGACCCGTGGTTGCAGTACCCGTACGGGTCCTTCGCGTCCAACAGGTACTGCTGGTGGTAGCAGTCGCGATCATGTGCATTTTCGGCATCGCGAATACCTCGGAGTATTCACAACTTGCTTCTGGGTCTGCCGGTCACTGACCGCGAAGACCGAGCCTTTGCCGACATGACGGTCCCTCATCGCGATGCCGCTGTGCGAGCGCTGCCCCGCCATCTCAGTGCGCTCGTCGGTGTGCTGAGCGGTCCGGGCGGAGCCGAGGTTTGCTTATCTCCCGCGCGAGAGCAAAACGCTATCTTGGAGGACATGGCCATGACTCTTCGTCTGGATGACGCGCAGACCGAGGCGCTTCGCCGTCGGGCGGAGGTCGAGGGCCGCAGCATGGAGCAGGTGGCGTCGGCGGCTATCAACGACTACCTGATGCGGGCCGACGACGATGCGCTCACTGAGCAGTTGGCGGCTCAGGGCGCCGAGCGCTTTGCCGATCTACTGCGTCGCCTCGGCGAGTGACCCGCTTCCTCACCACCGAGCAGGCGCTCGTCATCGCGCGGTACGCCGTTGGCGGCGATGTCCAAATTCGCGATTTCGGCTTGCTGGACGCGGCGGTGCATCGTCCGCGGGCAGGGATGTACGGCCAGGAGGCCTATCCCGACGTGTTCACGAAAGCAGCGGCGCTGCTGCATTCTCTGGCGGCGAACCACCCGCTGGTAGACGGCAACAAGCGCCTGGCGTGGCTCGCGACGTACGTATTCTGCGCGAAGAACGGTGTCCTACTCGATCCGGCCGACGATGACGCGTATGACTTCGTCGTAGACGTGGCTTCCGGCGAACTGAGCGACGTCGCCGAGATCGCCGACCGTTTGAAGACCTTCGTTCGGACATGAACTGGGCGGCCCGGCTGATGCCGGACCGCCCGTGATCACGCGTTAGAGCGTCAGTGCGCCGCGCCCGGAACCTCTACCTCGGTCTGCGCCGGCATCGCCCGACACCGATCGGGCACGAAAGCCCATTCGGACCATGGTTGCAGTATCCGTACGGGTTCTTGCGTCGGAAAGATACTTCTGGTGGTAGATGTCCCTTTCGGGACCCCACCTCAGACGGCTCGATCGCGCGAGTTGTTCCGTGGGAGTTGAGATGAAGGTTCGCTGCCGGAAGATCGTCAGCCCGGTCGATGGGTCAAGTCTCGCGGAGAGTGCCTGGCTTCGGGTTGGTGCGGAGTACGTGGTACCCACGGTGCTCATCCCTGCCGGCGGCCGCATCGAGGTTCGAGTTCTCGCGGAGGACGGAACGCCAGGCTATTGGCCGGCCGAGATGCTCGAGACCACCGATGAAGCGGTGCCGGCGAACTGGGGGCTAACTCGATTTCGACGGCACTCTCAGGCTCGGTCCGCGTGCCTGGCTCAGACGAGGGTTCTGGGAGGACTTCTTCGATCGCGTGCCGGAGGCCGAGGCCCAGTACGAGCGGGAGTTGTCGGTGATCCGCGGTGACCGGGTCGCGCTGACGGTGTGGCGCGATCAGCTGCCGCTCTTGGCCAACTGCGTGAACGAGGCGATGGAGGCGGTCGAGGATTGGGAGTTCTCGACACGATTGGGCGCGGAGAAGGCTGATGCTCGTCGCCTGCGCGCCGAGCTGGCGGACCTGATCTGGGCTCAGGTCCTTCCAGTTCTCAGAGTCGAGCGCGCGCTTCAGCTACGAGCCACTCGATTGCGGCCACCGGGGCCTGTCGGTCTCCGGACATCCTGAAGGTCCGCGCACCTGTGGTCCCGTCCTCGAAAACTTCGGCGACCTGCTCGCCGTCGGGGCCGGTCAGCTCAAGAGCCATGCCATCGCGGTCGCCGACAGAACTGGCAAGGATGAGGCGGTAGCCGGCGACGCTCAATACGGGTGCCTGTGCAAATCGAAGGTACGCACTGCGGCGTCGCTGAGCCGGATGAAGGTGAGCGACCTGCTGTGGTGCGCAGCGTTTCGGCGAATGTCAGAGAAGGACGTCAACGCCGTGTCGTGAAGGGTGGTGACGTCACCCAGGTCGATGAGAATGTCGGAACGCGGAGCTGCCTCGGCAGCGCTCACCGCCGCCGCGAGAAGTGGCCCTGACCACTGGTCTACGTCCCCGGAGAAGTCCAGGCGTAGCCGATGGCGGCCCGGCAGGAAGATTCTCAGCTGCGGTTGGCGCCGGGACGGTGGCTGCGGGGCGAGCCGTCTAGGGCGTTCGGACGGGTCCATCACCGGAGAGGCTCCGTCTGCGGCGTGGGTTCTGCCCGTGCGAGAAGGCGCTGCTGCTCGGGAGATATCGCATAGTCGACCTCGGTCAGCGTCGTGCGGGTTCCGGGTAGCCGCAGTTCCAGGACGATGCACAGGTCGAGGTCGGCGGTGAGTTGACCATCGGCGTCGGGATCGTCGGCGTGAATGAGTCGGAGCGTCGCGGTCCGGCGTTCGACGGTCACCGGGCCGGCCAGGCGCCAGTCGTGCTGAGGGCGTCCCCAGATCGGGAGGTGCCGGGGACGGAGGAATGCGGCGGGATTGTCGGGCAGGCTCAGCGGGATCGACGGCCCGCGCTGCCAGCGTCCGCGCCCGACCCGGATCTCGCTCGCTTCTGGCCCGCTGATCATCACGTAGTCGTCGTCTTGTTCGACGAGCCACAGCCCGCGGTCGGTCCAGACGATCCGGCCGGTCTGCCGCCCGGACCGGTCGTCGTGCCGAACATAGGAAGCGGTGAGTTGTTTCGTGCGCTGACCCAGCAGATAGCCGGCGACCTCGATCGGTTCCACGGCGATCAGCCTCGGACGCGCTGGAGTAGCGCGAGGTCGGGACCGCTGACCTGGAAGCGGACGTCAGTCAGGGTGGTGTGGCCGTGGATGTCCGCGAAGTCGAGAATGTGTCCGTGGGCTAGATCGACCCGCAACCGACCGCCGAGACCGGGATGTTCGAGACTGACCAGCGGCACCTCGGCGATGGACCCGGTAACCCGAACCGGGTCAGCGAGCCGATAGGGAGCGGAATAGGCCCAGAGGTAGGCGAGCCGGGGCACCAGCATCGTCCCGGGGTTCCGCATCCCGAGGAACGGGATGCCGTGCTCGCTGCGATCGATGAGCTTCCGGCCGCTCCGGGTCTCGCTGCCACCCGGCCCGCTCATCTGCTGGAACCCATCGGTTCGGGAGTTGAGCCAGACCTGGCCGGCGTCCATGAGCACGAACCGGCCAGAGTGCGATGAGCCGTCGATATCCTGATCGGCATACTCGGCGGTGACGGCCGCAGGGTGCGCGCCGAGCATCCGACCGGCGACCTCCATCAGGTCCATACCTGTCAGATCGACCGAGACAGCAGCCTCGCTTAACAAAACGAAACAGGTGGCCCGACCAGAGTCAGACCACCTGTCGTCAACGGCCGGTGCGTCAGTGCGTCGCGCCCGGAACCTCTACCTCGGTCTGCGCCGGCATCGCCCCGACACCGATCGGGCACGACAGCCCGTTGGGTCTGTGGTTGCAGTACCCCTACGGGTTCTTGGCGTCCGACAGGTAATGCTGGTGCTAGCGATCTTGAACAGGTGCATATTCGCGATGGTCGATGGAACCCGATGACGTGCGATTCCCGCGGCTAAGGCAGCAGTGTTAACGCCTCGACATGCTTAGGCCGGACGATCGTGAAGTGCCGTTTGTCGAGCGTCGCGATCTCCGTGACCTTCAAGCGCTCGGCGAGCGCGATGACCGGCCATGCGGCCGTAGTCCGTCGGCGTGAGGTCGACGATTTGAAAGTCGCCCTCCGCCATCGATCGGAGAAATACCGCCTCGACCTGCGGTCCCGACTCCCGCGCTAGGAGGTGGCCGACTTCGGCGACCACCGTTGCCGGCACGAGAAGCCGACGACCGGCAAGGTGCATGCCGGTGAACAGTTCGGTGCAGGCATGGTGGTCAGGATCGTCGGAGAGCGAGGCGGCTACGAGCGGGCCGGTATCGCACAGGATCACGAACGTCCGAAGCGTTCCGAGAGGATCTCGTCGACCCTCCGAGCCACGCCGGGCCGGCGCGATGTTCCGGCACCGAAGAAGGCGGGTGGCCAGGGGCGCTGACCGGCCGGGCGCAGATGGCGGCGTAGCTCATCGAGAGCAGGAACGACTTCCTCCTCGGGCAACTCCTCGACGATCCGACGAAGCTCGTCGCGCTCGGCGCTCATAGCCATGAGGTTACCTTCGCGCTTTCTTCCGGGAGATAGTTCCACGTCCCGGAAGACATAGCGGACGGAGCCTTCCCGTCCTGATACCCCTAGGCGTGGACGTAACTTGCTCAGAATTCAATGAGGGCGGCCCGGCTGATGCCGGACCGCCCGCGTCGAACAAAGAGCGTCAGTGCGCAGCGCCCGGAGCCTCTACCTCGGTCTGCGCCGGCATGTTCCCGATCCCGATCGGGCAGCTCAGCCCGTTCGGACCGTGGTTGCAGTATCCGTACGGGTTCTTGGCGTCGGAAAGATACTGCTGGTGGTAGTTCTCCGCGTAGAAGAAGTCGCCCAGCGGCTTGATCTCCGTCGTGATCTCGCCCTTGCCCGCGGCCGTCACCACCGGCTGGAAGACCTCTCGGCTGTGCTCGGCGACCTTCGCCTGCTCGGGGGTCGTCGTGTAGATCGCCGAGCGGTACTGGGTACCGCGGTCGTTGCCCTGGCGGTTGAGCGTCGTCGGGTCGTGGTTCTCCCAGAACGCCTTCAACAGGGTCTCGTACGAGACCTTCGCCGGGTCGTACACGACCAGCACGGCCTCGGTGTGCCCGGTCAGACCCGAGCAGACCTCCTCGTACGTGGCGTTCGGCGTGTAGCCGCCGGAGTATCCGACAGCGGTGGAGTAGACGCCGGGAATCCGCCAGAAGATGCGCTCCGCACCCCAGAAACAGCCCATTCCGAAGACGGCGGTCTCGTAGCCCTCCGGCCACGGGCCGGTGAGCGGGGTGTCGAGGACAGTATGGCGGGCGGCGACCGGCAGCGGCTGCGCCCGGCCGGGGAGCGCGTTCTCCGCGGAAATCAGCTCGGACTTGCTGCGGCCGAACAGCATGGTTTCGCCTCCTGCGATTCAGCGGGGCCGGGTCGTACCGACCCACGTCCAGCCCAACACGGAGACCCCGTCTCCTGTTCCCGAAGGCCCCGAGGGGGCTACGTCACCCCCCGCAACGGTAGCTCCCGTCCCACCGCCGAGAAAGCCGCCGCCAACCGCTCCACTGCCGAAGACAACGTCAACGAATCCAGCGTGTACGGCAACCGCACGAACCGTTCGAAAGCCCCGTCCACCCCGAACCGAGGCCCAGCCGCCAACGCCACCCCGTGACGCTCCGCCGCGATGGCCAACGCCGACGACACCGGCGCGCCCAGATCCACCCAGAACCCCAACCCACCCGCCGGCTCGTTCACCCCCCACTCCGGCAACTGCGACGCCACCAGCGACCGCAACTCGGCCCGCGATGAGAGCAACGCCGTTCGGCGCACCGCGGCCACCGCCGACGTCTGCGGCACCAGTTCCGCGGCCATCAGCTGCTCCAGGATCGGGCTCGACAGGTCGAGAGACGCCCGCGCCGAGGCCACCCGCCGGATCAGCCCCGGCGTCCCGCGCAGCCAGCCGATCCGCAGCCCGCCCCAGAACATCTTGGTCGACCCGGTGACCAGCACCGAGTCCGAGTACACCGGCGACACCGGTCCGCCGTCCAGCCACAGCTCGGCCACGGTCTCGTCGAAAACCAGCGTCGTACCGGCCCGTGCGGCCAGCGCGACGACCGCGGCGCGATCGTCGGCCGACATGGCGAAGCCCGAGGGGTTCTGGAAGTCCGGCATCAGGTACACCAGCGACGGCGCCACCTGCCGGATCGTCGCCGCCAGCATCTCCAGGTCCCAGCCGTCCGGCCCGAACGACACCGGCACCGGACGGCACCCGGCGCCCCGGATCGCCTCCAACGCGTTCGGGTACGTCGGGTGCTCCACCACGACCCGATCACCCGGCACGGTCAGCGCCCGCAACGTCAACGCGAACGCGTGCTGGGCGCCACCCGTCACCAGAACCTGGTCCGGAGAGGAAACAGCACCCCGCGCCGAAAATCGAGCCGCCACCGCTTCCCGCAACACCAGCAACCCCAACGGGTCGTACCCGTGCGTCGGCAGGAACCGGGTCAGCTGAGTGACCGCGGACTCGGCCGCGGCGTGCAGGAACTCCTCCGGCGCGGCCGGTGCGGCGTGGGCCAGGTCGATCAGATCGTCGTCGTCGAGCGTCGCGACCGGCCCGGCCGCGGACACGCCCCCGGCCGGCAGGTCGGTCCACGTCCCCGCGCCCTGCCTGCTGATCAGGAACCCCGACGACCGCAGCTGCGCGTACGCGCCCGCGACCGTGGTCCGCGACACCCCGAGCGCGTCTGCCAGATCCCGCTCCGCGGGAATGCGGGTGTGCAGCGGCACCCGCCCGTCGAGAATCAGCAGACGGAGCCGGTCGGCCAGCCCCGAGTAGGCCGTCGACCGCGTCCGCCAGTCGCCCAGCAGCCGGACGAGGTGCGGGCCATTCATCCGCCGATCGGTAGGCACCAGTCCACTATCCCCGAATTGGCTATTGGATAGAAGGCCAATCCGGGAGAACGTAGGGCCATGCTTCCGCCCGATCACCGGCTCCGCCGGCTCGTCCAGCTGTATGTCGGACTGGCCCTCTACGGCTTCTCGATGGCCCTGATGATCCGCGCCAACCTCGGCCTGGACCCCTGGGACGCCTTCCACCAGGGCATCGCCGAGCACGTCCCGTGGAGCTTCGGCACGGTGACGATCGTCGTCGGCGCCGCGGTACTGCTGCTCTGGATCCCGCTGCGGCAGCGCCCGGGCTTGGGCACGATCAGCAACGTCGTGGTGATCGGCGTGGCGGTCGACGCCTCCCTCTGGTTGCTCCCGACGATGACGTGGACGCCCGGCCGCTGGACGTTCCTGGTCGCCGGAATCCTCCTGAACGGCGTCGCCGGAGGCTGCTACATCGGCGCCGGTCTCGGCCCCGGGCCACGCGACGGGCTGATGACCGGTCTGGTCGCCAAGACCGGCGGCTCCATCCGGCTGATCCGCACCGGCATCGAGCTGACCGTGCTGGCGATCGGCTTCCTGCTCGGCGGCAGCGTCGGCATCGGCACGATCGCCTACGCGCTGTTCATCGGCCCGGTCGTACACGTGACGCTTCCGTTACTCACCGTATCGTCCAACCCGGAAACCACCAGGACGGCCGATGACGGCGGGTTACCCGCGGCGGCCTAGGCTCTCCAACCATGACCGCTTTCGAGACGCTCGCGATCCACGCCGGGCAGGAACCCGACCCGACGACCGGAGCCGTCGTCCCTCCGCTGCACCTGTCGTCGACGTTCAAGCAGGACGGGGTCGGCGGCCTGCGCGGCGGCTACGAGTACGCGCGGAGCGGCAACCCGACCCGCACGGCGCTGGAGGAATGCCTCGCGGCTCTCGAGGGCGGTTCGCACGCGTTCGCGTTCGCGTCCGGTCTGGCGGCGGAAGACACGCTGCTGCGCAGCGTCGCCCGGCCCGGCGCGCACGTCGTGCTGCCGAACGACGCCTACGGCGGCAGCTACCGCCTGATCGCGGGTGTGCTGTCGAACTGGGGCATCAGCCACACGAGCGCCGACCTCAGCGATCCGGACGCCGTCCGCGCGGCGATCCGCCCGGAAACGGCGGTCGTCTGGTGCGAGACGCCGACGAACCCGCTGCTCGGCATCGCCGACATCGCCGCGCTGGCCGGTATCGCCCACGACGCGGGCGCGCTGCTCGTCGTCGACAACACGTTCGCCTCGCCGTACCTGCAGCAGCCGCTGACGCTCGGCGCGGACGCGGTCGTCCACTCGACCACGAAGTACCTCGGCGGCCACTCGGACGTCGTCGGCGGGGCCTTGATCGTCAACGATCAGGAGCTGGCCGAGAAGGTGAAGTACCACCAGAACGCGGTCGGCGCGGTCGCCGGACCGTTCGACTCCTGGCTCACCCTCCGGGGCATCAAGACGCTCGCCGTCCGCATGGAGCAGCACTGCACGAACGCCGAGCGCATCGTCGAGGTCCTCACCAGCCACCGGGCGGTCACCACCGTGCGCTACCCGGGCCTGCCCGAGCACCCCGGCCACGAGACCGCGGCCAAGCAGATGCGCCGCTTCGGCGGCATGATCGCGCTCCAGCTCGGTGGTGGGCTCGAGCATGCGCTGGCCGTCGTCGCCAAGACGCAGATCTTCACGCTGGCCGAGTCGCTCGGTGGGGTCGAGTCGCTGATCGAGCACCCGGGCCAGATGACCCACCAGAGCGTGGCCGGCTCGCCGCTCGAGGTCCCGGAGGACCTGATCCGCCTCTCGGTCGGCATCGAGAACGTCGACGACCTGATCGGTGACCTGCTCCAGGCCCTGGGATGACCGACTCGTCCGCCGGGCCCGGCGTCGGCTCGACCGCCGTCGAGATCGCCGCGGCCGTCCGCGAGGGCCGCACCACGGCCCGGGAGGTCGTCGAACAGCACCTCGCCCACATCGACCGCGTCGACCCGACCTACGGCGCCTTCCGCCGCGTCCGCGCGGCGGAGGCGCTCGCCGAGGCCGACGAGGTCGACCGGCGCGCGGACAAGGGCCCGCTGGCCGGGGTCCCGGTCGCGATCAAGGACCATGTGGACGTCACCGGAGAAGTCCGGGCCGACGGATCGCTCGCCACCTCCCGCGAACCGGCGCGCGAAGACCACCCGCTGGTCGCGCGCTGGCGCGCGGCCGGGGCGGTCGTCGTCGGGCTCACCCGGGTGCCCGAACTGTGCATCTTCCCGACCAGCGACGACCCCGAGGGCATCGCCCGCACCCCGTGGGACACCCGCTACAGCGCGGGCGGCTCGTCCGGCGGTGCGGCCGCGGCGGTGTCGGCCCGGATGGTGCCGCTGGCCCACGGCAGCGACGGCATGGGATCGATCCGCATCCCGGCCGCGTGCTGCGGGCTGCTCGGCCTCAAGCCGGGTCCGGGGGTCACCCCGCACGTCGACGGCGAGGGCTGGCTCGGCCTGTCCGAACACGGCGTGCTGGGCACGACGATCGACGACGTGGCACTCGGGCTCGGCGCGATGGCCGACCGGCCGATCACCGTGCAGCGCCCGGAGAAGCTGACGATCGCGGTCTCGTCACGCAGCCCGGTCGTGTTCGCCCAGCCCGACGCCGAGACCGTGCGGGCGCTGCACCGGGTCGGACGCGCGCTCGCCGTGGCCGGGCACGACACGGTGGGCCGGGGTCCCCGGATCCCGGTCACGTTGCAGACGCTCGCCGGCGCCTACTGGACCGGCGCCGCCGCGTCCGACGTCCCCGCGAACCTCGACGAGACGAAGCTCCAGGCGCGCACGCGCACGCACGTCGCGGTGGGCCGGAAGGCCCTACGGGCCGGACTCGTCGACGAGAACGCCCGCGACCGGTGGCGTCAGCGCGCCGTTGCGTTCTTCGAGGACGTCGACGTGCTGGTCACGCCGGTGCTGGCGCGCGCACCGCTGGACGCGCTGGCCTGGTCGACGAAGTCGTGGTGGGCGAACGCGCAGCTCTCGAGCCGGCTCGCGCCCTTCCCGGGGCTGTGGAATCTGGCCGGACTACCCGCGCTCGCCGTGCCGGCCGGCGTCCGTAGTGATGGTCTTCCGGGGTCGGTGCAGCTGGTCGGGCCACCCGGCAGCGAAGGGTTGCTGCTCGGCGTAGCCGCGCAGCTGGCGGAGGCGCTGCCGTGGCCGCGCCATCCGGAGCTCAGCCCTAACTGAACGGGCGGGTCACCATGAAGATGACGATGATCAGCAGGAGCAGGGCGACGATGCCGCTGGAGGCCGCGACCCGGCCGTAGGTCGCGTCGAGCTTCCGGCGCGCCTCGACGTCGATCGTCGCGGTGTCGGTACCGGCCGGCTCGAGCGGCTCCGGGGTGGCCGGGTTCGTCGGGTCGGTGACGTCCGGGAGCGTGGGCGCGGTGAGCGGGGTCGCGGGCACCGAGGTGCTGGCGTCCAGCAGCCGGGCCGCAGCGGTCAGACCGGGAGCGACGACCGCGATGCCGAGCAGCAGCGCGATGACGTAGAGCGTGGTCGAGATGACGATCCAGGTGTCGCCGTAGGACCACTTGTCGCTGCCGACCGCGGTGAGGATGAAGCCGAGCGCGGCGACGATCAGCGACAGCAGCGTGTACAGCGTGGTCGTACGGGCGGCCTCGTGGACGCCCCGGGCATCGTGCCGACGAATCGCCCGCATGCCCATCATCGGGGCGATGACCATCGGCCCGATCAGGAAGACCGCGGCGATCACGTGCAGCGTCAACACGAACTTCGTCATGGCCGACACCGTACCCACGTCCGGTAGTCGTAAAGCGTGTGGCGGGCCCGGTGAATTCTCCCGACGGAAGGTACTCGCCGGTATTACTGTGAGCGCCGTTCACTCACGACCCCGGAGGGGCGATCGATGCGTGCCGCACCGCCGCCGCCCGAGCTGACGAGCCGTCCGAGCCGGAGCCAGGAACGGCGGCTGCGAAGACGTCGTCGCCGGGTCGCGCTCTACAGCGGGTTCGCGGTCGTGGCCGCGCTGGTCGTCTGCGCGGTCACGGTCGTGTTCTTCTACCGCACCGGCACGGAGGGGCCGCCCACCCCGCGGGCCGCCGCCGACCAGATGCTGCGCAGCATGGGCGAGAACAGCATCAACGAGTTCGAGGGCTCGCTGTGCGAGGCCAAGAGGAGCCAGGCCGGCGCGATCCTGCGTGAGTTCAACAGCGGGCTGGTGCAGTACGGCCAGACGCTCGACGGCATCACCTGGCGCGTCACCAAACAGACGCCGGTGAGCCGGGACGAGGTCTCGCTCGACGTCGACGTCACGCTCGTCACCCTGGAGAAGGGGACGAAGAAACGGGAGAACCGACCGTTCCCGATGCGCCTGCAGACGCTGCAGGACCGCGGCTGGTACGTCTGCAACATCGAGATCTTGACGTTGTAGGCATCACGCTGCGGCCGGGAACGCTCTACGGCGCGCTCGACCGGCTGACCGACGACGGTCTGGTGGCCCACGATCACGAGGAAGTCGTCGACGGACGGCTCCGGCGTTACTACCGGCTCACCGACCAGGGCCTGGACGTGCTCGGGGCCGAGACCGAACGCATGCGGCGCAACGTGAAGGCCGCGACCGATCGGTTGAGGGCGTCCGGGCGGGTCGCCGGTGGTCTGGCGTGACCGGGGATCTGGAACGTCGATACCGGCGGTTGCTCCGGGCCTATCCGTCGGCGTACCGGTCGTCGCGAGGCGACGAACTGGTCGCCACCTATCTGGACACTGCCGACCCCGACCGGCGGTGGCCGGATCTGCGCGATGTCGCCGACGTGCTGGGCGGTGGCGTCCGGCAGCACCTGCGGGCGCGGGGGTCGTCCGGCCTGCCGGGCGGCGCCGCGATCGCCGCCGTGCTGGCGCTCGCGGCCGGAGCGATGCTGGCCGTCTCGTGGCTGGTGGTGATCGAGCTCGCGCCGATGCGGGCGACCTACGAGGGCAGTGACCCGTTCGCCCCGTTCCGGTCGTCGTCCGCGTACGTCTGGCTGGCCTGGCTGGCCGCCGCGGTGCTCTTCGCCGCCGGGTCGGGCCGGTGGTGCCGCCGGCTGCTCGTCCTCGGCCTCCTGCTGACGGTCGTCGCGAAGCCGGTGGCGTGGCTGGCGGTCGGTGACTGGAGCATGTACGCGCAGGCCGCGGTCGAGAATTGGGGCAGGTCCGTGCTCTTGACGGATCCGGCCATTCCGTCGGGCCTGGCGCTCGCACCGATGGCCGCGCTCGGCGTCGTGGCGCTGGCCGTGCCGAGCCGTCCGGGCCGGTTCGTGCGGTGGGTGCCGCTGGTGTTGTTGACCCCGCTGGCGCTGTTGGCGGTGGATCCGGTGATCGGGGTGATGGTTGCGCTGGGGAGAGGTCGGCCGTGGGACGTGCCGTTCTGGTACGAACGGGCGACGGTCAGCATCGGGCTGACGGTGGTTTCGGTGGGGGTGCTCGCGGGCGCCTGCGCCGCGGGCGGGTATCGGGCCGTCCTCGGCGGTCGTGGTGGTGATTCAGCGGCTCGGGGAGCGGAGTAGGGCGAGTACCGCGAGTACCCGGCGGTGGCCGTCGTCGGACTCGGACAGGCCCAGTTTCAGGAGCACGTGGCGGACGTGACCCTCGACCGTGCGTTCGCTGACGACCAGGCGCCGGGCGATCGCCGGGTTGTTGAGGCCCTCGGCCATCAGTTCCAGCACCTCCCGCTCCCGGTCGGACAGCGCCGACAGCGGGTCTTCCCGGGAGCGGGCCGCCAGCAGGGCTCCGACGACGTGCGGGTCCAGCGCCGACCCGCCGTCGGCTATGCGCTGGGCGGCGGCCAGGAAGTCCTCCACGTCGAGGACGCGATCCTTCAGGAGATAGCCGAACCCGCCCAGGCTGACCAGGCTCGCGGCGTGGGTCGTGTCGATGTGCTGGGAGAGGACGAGGACCCCGACCTCGGGGTGGGCCTGCTTCAGGTCGCGGGCGGCGCGCGTCCCCTCGTCGGTGAACGTCGGTGGCATCCGGACGTCGATCACGACGAGGTCGGGGTGCTCTTCGCCAACGGTCGGCAGGAGCGGTCGGGCGTCGCTCAGAGCCGCGACGACGTGATGGCCCCGGGCTTCGAACAGCCGAACCAGACCCTCCCTCAGCAACACCTGGTCCTCCGCGATCACGACGCGCACGGCCACTCCTCCGCGATCACGACGCGCACGGCAGCTCCGCTACCACCGTCGTGCCGGCCGACGGCTCGCTCTCGACGCGCATCCGGCCTCCCTGGGCCGCTATCCGATCGGCGAGACCACGCAACCCGGTTCCCTCGGCCGGGCGCGCGCCTCCGGCTCCGTCGTCGCGGACGGTCAGCACGAGGTGGCCGTCCCGGCGTTCGGCCCGGACCGCGACGCCGGTCGCGCCCGCGTGTTTGACGGTGTTCGCCAGGGCTTCGCAGGCGACGAAGTACGCGGTCGACTCGACGTCGGAGGGGTAGCGCTCGGCTCCGACGTGCACGTCGACGCGGAGCGGGGTGCGCTCGGCGAGCTCGCGCAGGGCGACGTCGAGACCGTCGTCGAGATACGCCGGACGGATGCCGTTCGCCAGTTCGCGCAGCTCGGCGATGGCGACGCCGAGTTGTTCGACGGCCGCGTCGATGGCCGGGTTGCCGCCGAGCTCGAACTGGGCGTTCCGGAGCGTCAGGCCGATGCTGACGAGGCGTTGCTGGGCGCCGTCGTGCAGGTCGCGTTCCAGCCGGCGCCGCTCCTCGTACCCGGCCGCGACGATCCGGGCGCGCGACGCCTCGACCTCCGCGAGTTGACGCCTCACCTCGGCCCGGAGCCGGGCGATCTCGATCGCCAACCCCGCCCGAGCCACGACCTCCTCCCGCAACCGAGACCCGCCCCCCGTCCCGCGACCCTCCGGCTCGCGCCCCTCCGGCCCGCGGCCCTGCGGTCCGCCGACGATCGCCAGCGGCACGCCGGCCCGTTCCACCAGGAGCTCGTTCTCTCCGGCCACGTAACCGGCCCCGGGCGGCAGGTACCGCACCTCCAACCCCGGCTGCGCCAGGACGTCCCGGAGTAGCTCCTCCAGATCCTCCGGGTCCGCCTCGCCCGCTCGCAGAGCGTCCACGAACGCGTCTACCCGGGCCAGGGCCTCGAAGCGGGCGCGCCGGAAACGGCGATCGACCAGGTCCTGGACGCGGGCCCGCAGCGGCCGGAACGTGACCGCGACCGCCAGGGTCGCACCGGCGGTCGCCCACGACGAGCCGCGGCCGACGACGGCGCCGACGACGAGCACGGTCCCCAGGTAGGCCGCGGTCAGCAGCACGGTCAGCACGCCGTAGACGAGCGTGCGGTTGATGATCAGGTCGATGTCGTAGAGCCGGTAACGCAGGATCGCGACGCAGATCGCGGCCGGAAGCAGCGGAACCACGAGCGCGATCGCGATCTGCACCAGCGCGCTGTCGTTGAACCAGAAAATGGCCGGCACCGCGGCCAGCGCGAGCAGGAAGAGCGCGTACGCGACCCACTTCAGCTGCTGATGCTCGACGCCGCTCGACCGGCGGAACCGGACGATCACCGACCCGATCGCCGCGAGCAGACACGCCAGGAACAACACCTGCCCGGCCAGATACACCGGCTCCAGCCCGTCGACCGCGTACGGATTGACCCCGGACCCGAAAGCCGGATCGGACGCGTGCCCGAACGCCGCCCCGACCATCAGCAGGACCACGGCGACGGACGCGACGCCGACAGCGAAGCGCCGAATCCGGCTGACGTGCGGAAACAACAGCACCACGATCGCCGTGCCGCCGATACCGAAGTAATTCGTCCAGTTGGTCAGCCACTCGGCGGTGGCCGCGGCGGCCCACGCCGGGTGGTACCCGTACCCCTCGGTGAACTCGACGAACGCTGCGTCGAGGCCCATCACGGTCAGCAGCCAGCCGATGGGCTGCGCCCGCCGGTGGGTCAGGATCAGAGCGCCGGACAGGCCCAGCGCCACCGCGTTCACCGGATACAGGACGGCGTCGTAGATCGGTTCCCGACCCACCGAAATCGGGATCGAAGCCGCGGCCAGCGCGCAGGTGAGCACGAAGCACACCGTGGCGCCGATTCTTCGCATGCCGGGATCGTGACAGCGCCACCCGCTGCCGGGCAACCGTGCCAGCACCTGCCTCCGAGCGCGTGGCCGCGCGGATGCCCGACGCCACTGAGCAGCGGCAACGTGGACGAGACCACAACGAAGGAGCCAGCCATGACCCGACCACGTGCCACCGCGGTGGCCGCCCTGCTGATCACCGCCGCCGGTGCCCTCTACGCCGCGATCGTCGCCAGCACGCAGTGGGAGCCCTCGCTGGGCTGGCTCGTGCAGGCGGTCATCCACGTCGGCGAACTGTTGGCCGCCCTCGCGCTCGGGCTGACCGTGGCCAACCGGGTGGCCCGGGGCGGTCTCGCCGCGGCCGTCGTCGGGCAGGCCCTGCTCGCGATCGCCGAGGTCGTCTACCCCGGTAGCCCGGGGCTGGGCGACGTGCTGTTCGGTATCGGCCCGATGCTGACCGGGGTGGGGCTGATCGTCGCCGGGTCCGTGCTGGTCCGCGGCCCGGACCGGACGGTGTGGCCGCTGATCCTGGGCCTCTACGTGTTTGTCGTCATGACGCCGGTGCTCATTGGTACCGGCGGGCCGCCCGCGCCGGCCGCGGTCTGGACGATCGCCGGATGGGACGTGCTCTGGGCCCTGGTGGCGGCCGTCGCCGTGAGGCGGTTCACGCCGGCCGAGGCCGGACCGAACCGGGAGGCGGCCGTCGTAAGTGCACGACGGCCGCCTCGATGAGATTCAGCGACGCCGGCCGCTCGCTATCGCCGTCCGGCGCTTCAAGAAGTCGCTCACCACGTACTCGCCGAGATTCTCGGCGTCGGACGTGAAGATCCGGCCCCCGTTCCGCCGGGCCACCTCGGTCATGAACTCGATCAACCGCGGGTCCTCGCCCAGCATGAACACGTTGATCGCGACCCCGGCCCGGGTCGCCCGGTCGACCTCGGCCAGCGTCAGCGCGAGCGTCTCGGGCATCGGCGGCCACATGAACACGGCCTCGCCGTCCCGCTCCAGGTGCGCGGTCGGTTCGCCGTCGGTCACCACCAGCAGGATCGGCTCGGCGTCGCTGTGCCGGGACAGATGCCGGCGGGCCAGCATCAGCGCGTGCTGCAGGTTCGTGCCCTGAACCGGGTCGAAGTCCAGTCCGGCCAGTTCGGCCGGGCGCAGCGTGCGGGCGTACTGGCTGAACCCGATCAGCTCGATCGAGTCCTGCGGGTACCGGGTCGTCACCAGGTGGTGCAGCGCCAGCGCGGTCGACTTCGCCGAACCCCAGGTGCCGTTCAGCTCCATCGAGTACGACAGGTCGACCAGCAGCGCGACCGCGGCCCGCGACCGTCGCTCGGTCTCCACGACCTCGAAGTCGTCCACGGTGAGCCGGACGCCGGTAGACGACGGCCCGGTCCGCAACACCGCGTTCCGCACCGTCCGGACCACGTCCAGCGGTTGGGTGTCCCCGAACTGCCACGCACGGCTAGAACCCGTCAGCTCACCCGCCGCTCCCGCGTCCGGAATGTCGTGGTCACCCCGCGGACCGTCGTGCAACTGTGCGAACACCCGCTTCAGCGCCGTCGCGCCCAGCCGGCGCAGCGCCTTCGGCGCCAGCTCCAGCTGACCGTTCCGGTTCTGCAGCCACCCCTGGCGGGACAGCTCGCGTTCGATCCGGCGGAGGTTGTTCAGGTCGTCGACGGCTTCCCGCCCCAGGGCCCGCTGCACCAGCTCTTCGTCGACGTCGTCGAGCCCGGCCCCGGCGTACTGCTGCCCGAGCTGACGGTCCAACGATTCGACGTCCGAGAGCTCGGCGACCGCACTGGTGGCGTCGCCCATGCCCATGCCCTCCTGGCCCTGCATCCGGGGGTCGCCGCCCCACCGCAGGTCGGGCCGGGCCGCGCGCAGCTGCTGGTTGAGCCGCTCCATCTCGGCCGAGAGCCCGATGTCGCCGCCCAGCATCTGGTCCATCAGGTCGCCGAGTTCGGCCCGCTGATCGGCGGTGAGGCCGTCCATCATCCGCTGGGCCGCGGCGGCTCGCCGGGCCAGCTGGTCGATCAGCTCGTCGATGCTGTTCGGCCGGTCCGGGAAGAACTCGCCGTGCTTGTCGAGGAACTGGTCGAGGTCCTGTTGGCCCGCTTCCCCGCGTGCGTGCTTGGAGAGCAGTTCGTTCAGGTCCGCCATCATGTCCCGGACCCGCGCCATGTCCTCCGGGGACGCGTTCTGCAGCGCGTTCTTCATGCCGGCGAACTGCGAATCCAGTACCTCCCGGCGCAGGAGGTCCTGGATCTCCTGGTACTTCTGCGCGGCCTCGGGCGACTTCCACTGCCGATCAGCCAGCGCGCGGACCGCACTCGCCGTTTCGCTCGGCAGAGCGTCCAACTCGGCTTCTTCGAAGCGAGCCATGTCGCCCGGATCAGCGAACAACGCACGCTTCTCGGCCTCGAGGGCCTGGTCGAGCAGCTCCCGGACCTGCTCCAGGGTGCCGTCCAGGCGCCCGGAGCGGCGCAGCTGCTCGCGACGGCGGCGCAGCTGCCGTCGCAGGTCGTCGAGGCCCTGCAGGCCGTCCCGGCCGCGTTGCAGCAACCGACGCAGAGCGTCGGTCGGAGTGGAACCGGCGAGGATGTCGTCGCCGATCCCGTCCAAGGCTTCGCGGACGTCGAACGGAGGCGCCAACGGGTCGGCGCCGCCGGCCCAGCGACCGTAGCGGTAGCCGGGCCGACGACGGGGGTTGGTGGGTTCCAACGGTTCAGCGCTCATGAGTTGCCCCCGTCAGGAGCCATACAGGGTCTGACCTTCGGCGACGTCCTTGGCCAACCGGCGGTTGAGGTGCAGGCCCTCCATCGCGAACTCGATCGCGGCGGCGGCCTGACCGGGGGACTCGGCGCCGTCCGGCACCCCGAGCCGCTCCAGGATCTGGGCCAGGCCGGGGACGGTCCCCAGCTGGTGCAGCAGGTCGGCCGCGGCGACGTTCTCGCCAGCCATCACCGTGCTGCCGCCCTCGAACTTGGCCTGCAGACCGGAGAGGTCCACGCCCGCCAGGTACCGGCGGAACGTGCGGGCCACGGCCCGGCGGAGCAGGTGGTCGAGGACCTCGATCTCGCGGCCGTCTTCCAGGTCACCGGAGAGGTCGGCGAACTCGACCTTCCCGCGGCTGGCCGGGACCACCGACGGCAGGTCGCACACCCGGGCCACCGGCGTCTCGCCGGTCTTCGCGGCCCGTCGCACGGCCGAGGCGGCCACGGTCTCGAGCGCTGCGATCGCGAACCGGGCCGAGACGCCCGACCGCTGATCGACCTGCGGGGCCTCACGGACCTCGCGGGTGAATCGGCCGACGATCTCACGCAGGTGCTCGGGCACGACCGGCTCGCCCAGGGGCTCGTCCGGCCAGCTGACCAGCGCTTCCTGCTCGATGACGGCCAGTTCGCCGGCCAGGTCGAGCGGGTAGTGGGTGCGGATCTCCGCGCCGAAGCGGTCCTTCAGCGGGGTGATGATGCGACCGCGGTTGGTGTAGTCCTCCGGGTTGGCGCTGGCCACCACGAGGAGGTCGAGTGGCAGCCGTAGCGTGTAGCCGCGGACCTGGATGTCGCGCTCCTCGAGCACGTTGAGCAGCGCGACCTGGATGCGTTCGGCCAGGTCGGGGAGCTCGTTCACCGCGATGATGCCGCGGTTGGTGCGGGGGATGAGTCCGTAGTGGATGGTCTCCGGATCGCCGAGCGTCCGGCCCTCGGCGACCTTGATCGGGTCGACGTCGCCGATCAGGTCGCCGACGGAGGTGTCGGGGGTGGCGAGCTTCTCGCCGAACCGGAACGAGCGGTGCAACCACTCGACCGGGGTCGCGTCGCCCAGCTCGGCGACGAGGTTCTGTCCGTACACGCTGATCGGCGCGAACGGGTGGTCGTTGAGTTCGGACCCGGCGATCACCGGAGTCCATTCGTCGAGCAGCGAGACCAGCGCCCGGATCAGGCGCGTCTTGCCCTGGCCGCGCTCGCCGAGCAGCACCAGGTCGTGGCCGGCCAGCAGCGCACGCTCGAGTTCGGGAAGGACCGTTTCGTCGAATCCGAGGATTCCGGGAACAGAAGGTTCGCCGGCGCGCAGGCGGGCCAGCAGGTTGTGCCGGATCTCGGCCTTCACGCCGCGGTACGGGGTCCCGGCGTCCCGAAGGGCGCCGAGAGTGGTGGGTTCGGGCCGGGCTTCCGCCTCGGCCGCCGAGGCATCACGCGTCACAGTCCGACGCTACGTCGGAATCCGTTGGGTGGCGAGACGATCAGGCCGACGAGACCGAGCGAACCAATTGCACCGTCGCGCCACCATTGTTGTGGATCGTCACCCGCTCGCAGATCTGCCGGGCGAGCCACAGGCCCCGTCCCCGCTCCTGGGCCGTGCCCGGCGGGCGGTACCCGGCGATCAACGGGTCGACGATCGGCAGCGCGCTGCGGACCTCGCAGAACAGCAGGTCGCCATCGGCCCAGAAGCGCCCGACGCCCCGCCCGCCCCCGTGCTCGACCGCGTTGCTGGCGATCTCGTAGATCGCGATCAGGAACTCGTGCGCCTCGTCCTCGACCATGCCCGCGTCGAGCGCCCAGGCCAGCGCGGTCTTGCGCACGGCCGGGATCTCGGCCGCGCCGAACTCGATCGTCGCCGCCCAGGCCGGCACCGGCAGGCGGTCGGGGTGCGGGTTCGCGGCCAGGAAGTCGCCGGTGGTCATGTACGCGGTGGAGTCCTGCAGACCGGCCGCGTTCCGCGTCGAGGGGTGCGTGTGCCGGGCCGCGGCCAGGACGTCGGCCGGGACCGTGCGCGTGTCGTAGGCGCAGCACAGATCCACCGACAGCGCGGCCAGCGCCGAGTTGAGCACGGACTCGTAGCGTTCCCAGTCGCCCGTGACGGCCGCGTTCTCCCAGCGCAGCTCCACCAGCGCCCGGAGCCGGTGACCGCCCCGGGCGGCGCGCTCGGCCCGGCGGGCGTAGGCGCCGATCGTCCAGGCCGGGATGCGGTGCCAGCTCTGCTCGTCGACGACCTCGACGCGCTCGGCCAGCGGGCCCAGCGCGGTGAGGATGCCGGGCGCCTGTGCGGTCGCCAACACGACCGAGTCACCGGCGACGAGACCCTGGCGGACGTAGTCCGTCGCGCAGGTCAGGAACTCGTCCGGGGAGGAGTAGACGAGAGCGGAGTGGCCGAGCATCGGACCTGCGCCAGGGTGGGGACCGCCGTCGATCTGGGTCGCAGTCAAGGCCGGCCCGAGGGGGTCATGGGCACGTGAACCGGCGGAACGGCTTCTCCCGCTGACCGCACAGTCTTCTCCCGCCCGTCGTTTCCCAGATGCACCGGCACTACCCGCGTACCGAATTCTCAACCACACCTGGCGCGGGCCAGGGTAACCACCGTTCGCCCGCGATCGCAGCACGGGTGTCGTTGCTGGCACGATCAGGGCATGCCGCTGGTATCGCTCGAGGACGTGTTGTCGGCGCAGAAAGTCCTGGCCGGAGTGGTGCGGAAGACGCCGCTCGAGGAGTGCCGGCCGCTCTCCGGGCTGGTCGGTGGCCCGGCGTTCCTGAAGTGCGAGAACCTGCAGTACGCGGGCTCGTTCAAGCCCCGCGGGGCCTACCTGCGCCTGGTGCGGCTCACCCCGGCCGAGCGGGCCAACGGGGTCGTCGCCGCGAGCGCGGGCAACCACGCGCAGGGCGTCGCGCTCGCCGCCCGTCTGGTCGGGACCCACGCCACCGTGTTCATGCCGGTCGGGGCGTCGCTGCCCAAGGTGGCAGCCACCCGGGGCTACGGGGCCACGGTCGAGCTGGTCGGCAACGACCTGAGCGAGGCGATGGCCGCCGCGGTCGCGTTCTCGGAGGCGCGCAACGCCGTCTACATCCACCCGTTCGATCACCCCGACGTCGTTGCCGGGCAGGGCACGGTCGGGCTGGAGATCCTGGAGCAGTGCCCGGACGTCGGCACGGTGGTCGTCGCGGCCGGTGGCGGTGGGCTGGTGGCCGGGGTCGCGACCGTGCTCGCCGCCGAGCGTCCGTCGGCCCGGCTGGTCGCGGTGCAGGCCGCCGGGGCGGCGGCGGTGCCGCTCTCGCTGGCCGCCGGCCACCCGGTCTCGCTGGCCGACCTGCGGACGATGGCCGACGGCATCGCGGTCGGCCGCCCCGGCGACCTCCCGCTCGCGCACATCCAGGCCCAGGTCGACGAGGTGCGGACGGTCAGCGAGGAGCAGATCTCGCGGGCCCTGCTCTTCTGCCTGGAGCGGGCGAAGATGGTCGTCGAACCGGCCGGAGCCGCCGCGCTGGCCGCGGTGCTGGCCGACCCGACGGCGTTCGAACCCCCGGTGGTGGTCGTGCTCTCCGGCGGCAACATCGACCCGTTGCTGCTGCTCCGGGTGATCGAGCACGGCATGGCGTCGGCCGGGCGCTACCTCGACCTCACCGTCCGGTTCGAGGACCGCCCGGGCATGCTCGCCGGTCTGCTCGGCGTGCTGGCCCGGGAGCGGGCCAACGTCCTCGACATCGCCCATGTGCGCCACGACGCGGCGCTGCGGATGGGGGACGTCGAGGTGTCGCTGACCGTCGAGACCGACGGCCCGGACCATTCGCATCGCGCGAAGAGCGCGCTCCGGGCCGCCGGTTACTCGGTCGAGTGAGGCTCAGCCCGCGAACGGCTCGAGGTTCGCGATCGTGACGTTGACCGTGCGGCCGTTCGGCGCCTCGTACGACACCTTGTCGCCGGGCTTGTGGTCGAGGATCGCGGCCCCGAGCGCGGACTCGGGGGAGTACACGGTGAGGTCGGTCGTCGACTTGATCTCGCGGGAGCCGAGCAGGAACGTCTCGGCGTCGTCCGGGTCGTCGTCGAAGTGCACGGTGATCACCGTGCCGGGCGCGACGACGGTCGCCGTGGTGGGCGCCTCGCCGACACGCGCACTGCGGAGCAGGTCTTCGAGCTGCCGGATCCGGCCCTCCTGCTTGCCCTGCTCCTCCTTGGCGGCGTGGTAGCCGCCGTTCTCGCGCAGGTCGCCCTCTTCGCGCCGCGCGTTGATCTCCGCCGCGATCACCGGGCGGTTGTCTTTGAGCTCCTCGAGCTCGGCCTTCAGCCGGTCGAACGCCTCCTGGGTGAGCCAGGTCGCGCGCGCCTCATCGGTCGTAGACACGGGTGCTCCTCGGGGGTCAATGGATAGGTGGGGGGATGAAACAGAAACTCACAGGATAGCCCGGCACGGGTTCTGCGGGCCTGGCTCGGGAAAGCCCAGTGCAGTCGGGTGGTTACGCAGCCGAACTAGTCGACCGGTAGACAGACCGCGCTCATCGCCGCCAGGAACAACGACATTTTCAGTCGCTGCCTGGCGTGATCGCCGGTCTTCTTTCTCACCACTCTCCGACTGCTCCTCACGTACGGGTTCGTTCAGGATGACATCCCGCTGCCACTCGATTCAACGACTGGCGCGTCGGGAAGTGCCCGCCGGATGTCCCTGGTACCCGATTCCCCGCCCCTGAACCGGGCGTAACCGCTCAAGAACACCCTGTTGCACTCGGGCTGGGCTCCTGCTCCGGCTCGTCGGTGCCGGTCTCGTCCGGCTCTTCCGGCTCGGCGGTCGGATCGGCCTGGGTGGTGGCCGACGCGACGCCGCCGGCGTCGTCGGCCAGCAGGTTGGTGGCCGCGCAGGGCGTGGGCGGGCGGGGGGCCTGGCCGGCCGGCCGGGTGGGCCGGGTCGGTCGCGTCGGACGGGTCGGCCGCCCGGGGCGCGGGTTGTTGTCGACGTTGCCCGGGCCGATTTCGTCGGGGTCTTCGTCGTCGTTCGTGTCGGGCGCGCCGGCGGCCGGCGGCCGGACGACGCCGGGCGTGCGGGTCGGGGCGGCGGGCGCGCCCGCGGTGGGCGTGGCGGCCGGGCGCTCGACGTCGGTGCGGCGCCCCGGGCCGGGGGTCGTCGGCGGATCGTCGACCGGCTGGCCGTCCGGGCCGATCGTGGCGCTCGGCGACACCGCCGAGAGCGGCGGCACGCTGCGGTCGGACGTGCTGTCCGGCTGCGCGTGCAGCATGGCCAGCGTGACGCCGAGGACGCCGACCGCGAGCGTCATCCCGGCGGTGGAGAGCCCGAGCCGGGTGGGGGAGGCGGCCGGCTCCGGCGGTCGGTGCCGGCCGGTGTAGCCGCGCCGGGCGATCGTCGAGCGTTCACCGCGTCGGAGGGCCGGCAGGTTGTCGGATCGGGGGACCAGTGCGAGCGGGCGGTCCCGGTGGTCGACGGTCTCGGTCGAGTCCCGGATCGCCGGCAGGTCGACGGTCGTGGCGTCGTCGTCGCGGACGACCGGCAGCGAGTCGGTCGTGCTGTCGAGCGGGCCCTTCTCGATCGCCCGCAGTTCCGGCGACCAGGACGGCAGCGGGAGGCGTCCGGACCACACCGCGGTCGGCGGGTCGACCTCGACCGGAGGGAATTCCTCGGTGACCGCGTCGTCGGGATCCTGCTCGGCGGCGCGGGCCCGGGCCCAGTAGAGCGGGTCGGTCTGCGCGACCGAATGACGCGAGCGGCGCGCCGAACCGCCCCCGCGACGGGGGGTGGAGGGGTCGTGCCGAGCGGCCATGGGGGAGCGACTCCTGGCGGTGTCAACGCGCGGAACCCGGTGTTCCGCCCTCGCCAGGTAACCCCGGGAAATCAGCCGCGGCGAGGCTCCTGTCCGGATGCGACCCCGCTATCCGACCTCATGCTCCGACGTTCGGAGGAAGGGATCGCCCTCCGGGCACACTGCTCCCCTCCCTCACGGAGTCACGGCCGGACGGTCCGATCGGTTCACCCGGCCGCGGAACAGCCCGCGGATTCGCCGCTCACCGCGCGCTGGGTCGTGGTGACGGTCACCGTGCGGGTGATGACCGACTCGCCGGACGGGATCGTCACCTCGGCCCGCCCGACCTCGGTGCCGTCGGCCGCCCGGGACCGGACCTCGCACTTGAGCGGCGTCTCGCGCCGGCCGGAGACCTCGAGCTCGATCCGGACCTCCCGGTCGGACGCGACCGAGTACCGCAGCACCCGGGCGTCGACGCCGTCATCGCCGTAGGTCGAGTAGAGCCTCCCGGCGATGCCCAGGCCCACCACGACCACCACCGCGATCAGCGCCGGAACCAGCCAGCGCGGGTAGGCACGCACGGCTCGGCGTCGTCCGTACCGGCCGGGCGGAAATACAGGTGCGGTCACGGGTGCTCCGGTAGTGGGGTCGGCGAGCCACTGTCATGGCGTCCCCGGCCGTCAGGGACACTTTCAGTAGTAGCAGTACCGAGGTGAGGGAGGCCCGGCGCGTGTCGGAGCGCTTGCGTCTAATGGCCGTGCACGCCCATCCGGACGACGAGTCCAGCAAGGGCGCCGCGACGATGGTCCGGTACGTCCGGGAAGGCGTCTCGGTGCTCGTGGCGACCTGCACGGGCGGCGAGCGGGGCTCGGTTCTCAACCCGCAGATGGACCGGCCCGACGTCTGGGCCAACCTGAGCGACCTGCGCCGGGAGGAGATGCGTCACGCCCGCGAGATCCTCGGCGTCGACCAGGCCTGGCTGGGGTTCGTCGACTCGGGGCTGCCCGAGGGCGACCCGCTGCCGCCGCTGCCCGAGGGGTGCTTCGCGCTGCAACCGCTCGAGGTGGCCGCGGCGCCGCTGGTGAAGCTGGTCCGGGAGTTCCGTCCGCACGTGATCCTCACGTACGACGAGAAGGGCGGCTACCCGCATCCCGACCACATCATGTGCCACAACGTCTCGGTCGAGGCGTACGAGGCCGCCGGTGACCCCGAGCGCTACGTCGAGCTGGGCGAGCCCTGGCAGCCGCTGAAGCTCTACTACCACATGAGTTTCTCGAAGGCCCGGGTCCTCGCGCTGGACGCGGCGATGAAAGAGGCTGGGCTGGAGTCGCCGTATCAGGAGTGGCTGGACAACTGGCCGGACGACCGTCCGGATCCGGGTGACCGGATCACCACGCGGGTCGCGTGCGGCGAGTATTTCGGTCTGCGGGACGATGCGCTGCGGGCGCACGCCACCCAGGTGGATCCCAACGGACGCTGGTTCGGCGTTCCGCTGGAGATCCAGGAGAAGGTCTGGCCGACCGAGGATTACGAGCTGGCCCGGTCCGCGGTGGCGAGCGATCTTCCGGAGGATGATTTGTTCGCAGGCGTACAGGAGGCGGTGAAGACCCCATGACGGTCATCGAAGCGGTGAACAACTTCGGCGACACCCGAGAGGGCGCGTCGGCGGGTCCGCTCGCGCTCGCGGTCATCGCGGTGCTGGCGATCGTGACCGTGTTGCTCTGGCGCAACATGACCGCCCGCATCAAGCGCCTCCCGGCCGAGTTCCCGGCCCAGCCGGCGGAGCACGGCCACCGATCGGCCGAGGCCGGGGCCACGACGGCCGAGTCGGTCGCGACCGCGAAGCCCGGGGCTACCGACGACGGCCCGGTGAAGTCCGCCGACGACGCCGGCCAGAACGACCGCTGAACCGACGGCCGGGTCCAGACCCGGCCGGGGAGCCGTCCACCGAAAGGTGGGCGGCTCTTTTCGTGTCCGAGCTTTCGCGGATTCAGTAACCGCGCGTAGTGGTCGGTTCACGTGGCCATTCCTTATCTGCGGCTTACGAGAAAGGGCCCCGACTTCCCTTCTCTCGGCACGGAGAGTAACGTCGCTTCCGCGCGGATCGCTCCATTCGATTCTCGTACCAATCGTTGTTGTCGTTCTTCTACAGAAGGCGGAACGGTAACGCTTCGCATATCAATAGATCACAGGCCGTAGAGTCGACCTCTTTACCGTTCGACTCCATTCTCGACCAGCGGGCGATCGCACATTGATCGGTGACCATTGATGCGACTTCACCGTCCGCGATAGCGATACTACTGTCGGCGTTGTTCCTATCCGGAACGGCAATCCGGAAGTGATTCAACGTTCAAGCGTAGGAAACGAATCGCAGAACGCGGACCGAATTTGCGCCCGGATATTTCTACTTACGTTCTTACGCGTTCGGATGGGTGATCCGGACCGACAACGGCTATCCCTGCTGAGTGACCGAGCGTGTACGGATCGGCAGATCCGCGACGAGAGGTGGTGACCATGCGCGGCGCGACGTGGGGCTGAAATCGACTTGAGTGAACGCTGTGAATCGCGGGACGAGAGGGGCAGGAGGTGGTTGGCGATGCGTGGCGCGACTTGGGGCTGAGTTGACCCGATCTGTACAGAACAGCAGGCGAGCGGAGGTGTGGACATGCGTGGAGCGACGTGGGGCTGAGGCCGGCCGAGCCGGTACTGGGGTGGCGAGATCGACAGGAGGTGGCCAGATGCGCGGCGCGACGTGGGGCTGAACCGAACCGACAGTTTCCGAGTACTTCAAATCGCCGGAGGAGGTGCCCGAGATGCGTGGCGCGACGTGGGGCTGAGTGCACCGTTTGTGGCTTAGTAGCAATTCGTGACTTCTGGGAATGGAGGGATTCGGCATGCGTGGCGCGACCTGGGGATGACATCGATGGCCCGTTGGGAATTGCAGCAGGAAGGGAGTTGCGCGATGCGCGGTGCAACCTGGGGCTGAACTGCCCACCCGAGGGCCGATCGTGCCCACCCGGAACGAATGTCTCCGGCTCGGCACTGATCGCCACGTCCGCGGCGAAGCGGCCGCCCTGTCAGATAGCGCAGCGTAGTCAGCTCGTCATTCACGGCTCCGGAAATGGCGGTTCTGGCCGCCGTTCGGACGTGAGTCGTTAAAGCTCACTCACTTATCGCCTCGTAACCCGTGACGCACCCGCCCTCCGTCGGAGAGGATCGTCGATGCGTGGCCGTATCGGTCGCGTTGTCGGCACCGAGGGAGGCAGCGTGGACGCGGTTATCGGCGCCCAGCGACTGTCGCTTCCCAGTCGTCTTCGCGCCTTGATTACAGGTATGACCGTATTGGCGGCGGTCTGTATCGCCGGCGTCGCTCTGACGCTCCGGCCGCCGGGTGAAGACTGGTGGGCCATCCCGCTGGTGACCGTCATGGTCGCGATCAGCCGGCTGTGGATCGTGCGCCGCTACATCGGCGGCAGCGGCATCCTGGTCGACTGGGGTGAGGCCGTCCTCATCGTCGGCCTGGTACTGATCTCTCCGGCCTGGACCGTGCTCACGGCCGCGCTCGGCACCGCCGTCGCGATGGCCTGGAAACGGTTCGACCCGGTCAAGGCCTGGTTCAACGTGGCCACCACGATCGTCGGCGTCAGCATCGCCGCACTGGTCATGGTGGCGATCGCCGGAGCCCAGCCCGATCCGATCAGCTGGCGCGGCGCCCTGGCGCTCGCGGTGATGGCCACGATTTCGGCCCTCGTGAGCGAGTTGGCGTGCGCGGCCGCGGTCGCGTTCTCCCGGGGCGACACATTCCGCACCGTTCTGTTCGAGGGCGTCGGCACCCGGGCGCTGGGCCTCGTGATGAATTTCGCGATCGGCGCGATGATTCTCGCGGTCGCGCGATACGCGCCCTACCTCCTCGTCGTGCTGCCGCCCGTTCTCTGGTTGCTGATCGAGGGATTCGCCGGCCGGGTTCGGACGCGGATCGAACGTCGCATGTGGCAGCGACTGACCGTGGCGACCCGGGAGATGGGTCACCTCGACATCGACGCAGTGTTGCGGACCGCGATCCTGGAATCGGCGAAGTTGTTCTCCGCGGACGTCGTCGAAGTCGAATGGAAACGGGCCAACGGCGACGCGGTGCTCACCCGCGGTGACGCCGCCGGCAAGATCTGGCAGGGCAAGCCGGGCATCTACCGTCCGGAGCAGACCGCCTATCCGGTCTCGCTGGTGAACGGCTCCGGCCCCTCGTTCGGCGAGCTCCGCCTCTGCTTCCGGTCACAGGTCCGCCTCCCGGAGCGCGAGCAGCTGGCGCTGTCGACATTGGGCTCCGCGCTGGCCGGCACCATGCAGAACGCCTATGTGCACCAGCAACTGCACGACCTGGCCACTCAGGACTCGCTGACCGGCCTGGCCAACCGGCCCTGCCTGATGGCCGAGGGCAACGCGGTGCTGACCAGCGGCCACGGCACGGTCGCGCTGATGCTGCTCGACCTCGACCACTTCCGCCAGGTCAACGACACGCTCGGGCACGAGGCCGGCGACGACCTGCTCCGGGTGGTCGCCGACCGGCTGCGCGCCCGGGTGACGCCGGGGGAGACGCTGGCCCGCCTCGGCGGCGACGAGTTCGCGCTCCTCATGCCTGGTCAGGCCGACCTGAAGGGCGCCTCGGGGCACGCCCGCGACCGGGCCCGCACGCTGCTCGGAGCGCTGGGTGGCCCGCTGGTCGTCGACGGCGTCGAGCTCTCGGTCGAGGCCAGCGCGGGCGTCGTCGCGGCCGAGACCGGCAGCTGCGACATGGTCGAGCTGCTCCGCCGGGCCGACTCGGCGATGTACCGGGCCAAGGCGCGCGGGGTCGAGCTGGTCGAGTTCGACGCCGAGCGCGACACGGCCAGCGTCGACCGGCTGGCGCTGGCGTCGGAGATGCAGGCCGCGCTGGCCGCCGACGACCAGATCGTCATCCAGCTGCAGCCGAGCGTCGACCTCGTGGGTGGGGCTCCGCTCGGCGCCGAGGTGCTGGTCCGCTGGAAGCATCCCCGCCGCGGGCTGCTGAGCCCGGCCTCGTTCATCCCCGACCTCGAGCACACCGACCTGATCGCGCCGCTCACCCGGCGGGTGTTCGAGCTCGCGCTCGGCACCTACCGGACCTGGCTCGACGACGGCATCGACGCTCCGGTCGCGGTCAACCTCTCCGCCCGCTCGCTGCTCGACCGCGAGCTGCCCGAGGAGGTCGGCCGGCTGCTGGCCGAGTTCGACGTCCCGCCCGACCGGCTCGTGCTCGAGATCACCGAGACCGCGATGATGAGCGAGCTCGAGATCGTCGACGAGGTGCTCACCGCGCTGCGCGAGCTGGGCGTCCGGCTCTCGCTCGACGACTTCGGCACCGGGTTCTCGTCGCTCCAGTCGGTCGCGCGGGTCACGGTCGACGAGATCAAGATCGACCGCCAGTTCGTCATCGCGATGGGCAGCTCCCGGCAGGCCGAGGCCGTCGTCCGGATGACGGTCGGGCTGGCCCAGACGCTCGGCCTGCGGGCGATCGCGGAGGGCGTCGAGACCGCGCAGCAACGCGCTGAGCTGGTGAAACTGGGCTGCCACGGTGCTCAGGGCTTCTACTTCTACCCGCCGCTCGACCCGGACGACGCCAAGACCGTCCTGGCCGCCCGCGGTGGCCCCGACGGGCCTCCGCAGTAACGGTTGTCGCCGGTCCGGGCAGACCTTCCGGCTGATCGGTTGAGGGGTACACCGGACAAAGGGCGGCCGAGCGGTGCCTTAGCCTGGACCACAAATAGCGTTAACGCGACCTTATCCAGCACCGTCAGTCGCTCGATCGGCGTACTTGATTTCTTGAGGCACGATAGAGCGGCTGATCGCGCCCCACCGTCCTGCGGCGCACCGTCTCTCCCCGGAGCTGCTCGTGACCTCCCCCGTTGCTCTGAACGCCGGCCCCCGCGGCGTCCGGAGTCGTCTGGTCTTCCTGGTGGCGCTGCTCGCGACCGCCGCGGTGCTCGTGACCGGCTGCTCCTCCTCCGGCAACGACGGCAAGGGCGGCAGCAGCGGCTCGGCGCCGTCGGCGTCCCCCTCGCCGGACGGGCCGAAGCTGACGGTCGAGCCGGCCGCGAACGCGACCGCGGTGGCGCCGACATCGCCGATCAAGCTCTCGATCGACAAGGACACGATCACCGCGGTCACCGTGAAGGCCGCCGACGGCGACGCGATCGAGGGCAAGGTCGGCGCCGACCAGCGCAGCTGGCAGAGCAACGAGGGCAAGCTCGCGTTCGGCGCGACCTACACGGTCTCGGTCACCACCAGCGGCTCGCCGACGCCGCTCACCTCGAAGTTCTCGACCGTGCCGACGCCGTCGGGCGACAGCTCGGTGCGGGCCTCGAGCATCCTCGGCGACGGCAAGACCTACGGCGTCGGGATGCCGATCATCCTCAAGCTGAGCCACTCGGTGAAGAGCGACGCGGCCCGGGCCAAGTACGAGAAGATGCTGAAGGTCACGTCGAACCCGTCGACCACCGGCGCCTGGGGCTGGATCAGCTCGACCGAGCTGCACTTCCGCCCGTCCGAGTACTGGAAGTCGGGCAGCACCGTGCACGTGTCGGTCGACACGGCCGGCCGCGAGATCGCCGACGGCGTCTGGGGCCGCACCGACATGACCGTCGACTTCAAGATCGGCACCAACCGCCGGCTGGTCGCCGACTCGTCGACCCACACGATGACGGTCAGCGAGGGCGGTGAGGTCGTCAAGTCGATGCCGGTCAGCCTGGGCAAGCCGAAGTACCCGTCGAGCAGCGGCACGATGCTGATCATCGACAAGCGGCGCGAGGCGATGTTCGACTCGTCGACCTACGGTCTCGCGGTCGACTCGCCCGACGGCTACCGCACCAAGGTCGAGTACCCGATGCGCCTCACCTGGGGTGGCGAGTTCATCCACTCGGCGCCGTGGTCGGTCGCGCAGCAGGGGAACACCAACGTCTCGCACGGGTGCATCAACGTCGCCCCCGACATGGCGATCTGGCTGTTCAACCGGGTCCAGGTCGGTGACCCGGTCACCGTGAAGAACACCGAGACCCAGGTCCAGCTCGGCAACGGCTACACCGACTGGTCGCTGAGCTTCACCGATTGGCTCACGCACTCGCAGAGCGGCGTCGTCACTACTGCGTGACCGGCTCCCGGTCGGAGGTGTCGAGGTCCTCGACGACGCCCGGGGGCGCGAACGTGGGTGCGGTCTCGGCCGCGGCCGCGGTGGCGACCCCGGCGAGCGTCCCGGTGGCCTTGACCGCGGTCTCGGCCGCGTGGCTGGCCGCCGTCGCGGCCGCGTCGGCCGCGGCCTCCTCGCGGGCCTGCAGGCCCGACTGCGTCCGCAGCGGCAGCTCGGGCAGCATCCACAGGATGACGACGCCGAGCGCCATGATGACGGCGGCGAGCAGGAACACCGTACTCATCGCGTCGGAGAACCCGACCTTGAACGGGTGGGCCAGCGTGTCGTCCAGGTGCGTGATGAACGACGTGTCGGAGAGCGAGCCGCTGCTGTTCTGGAGGCTCGCCGCCTGATCGGGGTGAGCGGCCAGCGCGGCCCGGTACTCCGGGGTCGTCGCGGCCGAGCGCACCGCCGACGAGATCGACGACGTGAGCCCGGAGAACAGCACCGACAGGAACACCGCGGTGCCCAGCGTCCCGCCCATCTGCCGGAAGAACGTGACCGCGGCGGTCGCGACCCCCATGTCCCGGGGGTCGACCGCGTTCTGCACCGCGAGGATGACCGGCTGCATGTTGACGCCGAGCCCGGCGCCGAACATGGCCATGACCAGCATCGTCGACCAGAGCGGGGTGTCGGCGCCGATGCGCGAGAACAGCAGCAGCGCGACCGCCATCAGCACGCCACCGATCAGTGGGAAGATCCGGTAGCGGCCGGTGCGGGTGATGACCGTGCCGGAGACCGCGGCCGCCGACATGATCCCGAGCACCAGCGGCAGCATCTGCAGGCCGCCGACGGTCGGCGACGACCCTTTGACGATCTGCAGGTACTGGGGGAGCAGCGCCATCGCCCCGAACATCCCCATGCCGATGATCAGGCTGCCGGCCGAGCCCACCGCGAACGTGCGGCCGCGGAACATCCGGAGCGGCAGCAGCGCCTCGTCGCCGTACAGGCGTTCGGCCAGCAGGAACAGCCCGATGCCGATGATCCCGACGACGAAGCAGGCGATCGACCGGCCGGAGCCCCAGCCCCAGTCGCGGCCCTGCTCGGCCACCGTGAGCAGCGGGACCAGGCCGAGGACGAGCGCGAGCGCGCCGGGCCAGTCGATCCGGTGCTCACGCGGGGTGTGGGCCACGTTGAGCACCCGGGAGACGACGACCAGCGCCACCGCCCCGACCGGCAGGTTCACCCAGAAGATCCAGCGCCAGCCGGCCGTGCCCAGGATCGTTTCGGCCCCGGCGAAGAACCCGCCGATGACCGGGCCCAGGACGCTCGAGGTGCCGAATACCGCCATGAAGTAACCCTGGTACTTCGAGCGCTCCCTCGGCGGGACGATGTCTCCGATGATCGCGAACGCCAGCGACATCAGGCCGCCGGCGCCGAGGCCCTGGATCGCCCGGAACGCGGCCAGCTCGTACATCGACGAGGAGATCCCGCACAGCAGCGAGCCGAGCAGGAAGATGCCGATCGCGGTGAGGAACAGCGGCTTGCGCCCGAAGATGTCGGAGAGCTTGCCGTAGAGCGGCGTCACGATCGTGGACGTGATCAGGAACGCGGTCGTCGCCCAGGCCTGGAGGTCGAAGCCGTCGAGGTCGTCGGCGATCGTGCGGATCGCGGTCGCCACCACGGTCTGGTCGAGCGCGCTCAGGAACATTCCGAGCATCAACCCGACGATGATCGCGGTGATCTGCCGGTGGGTCAGAGCGGCGCCGGGAGTCTGCGTTCCGTGATTAGCCACAATTTAGTGTAAAAGGTGCGTTCCGGGCGTCAACTGGCGCCCGGAACGCTCGGTACTTCTCAGGGGCGAAGGGCCTTGAGGGCCTCGCTCCAGCGGCCGAGCTCGTCGAGCATCGCGTTGCCGGACGTCTCGATCAGCTCGTTCGGCACGAACACGCCGTCGTCGTCGAGGAACTGCTGGACGAACGGGATCGTCACGGCCTCGACCAGCGTCACGACCTTGAGCGACTGGAGGACCGGCTTGAACGCCTGGGCCGAGCGGAGGCCGGCCGAGACGCCGCCGTAGCTGACCAGCCCGGCCGGCTTGTACTGCCACTCGTTGTGCAGGTAGTCGACGGCGTTCTTCACCGCGGCGGTGTAGCTGTGGTTGTACTCGGCGAGCACGAACACGAACGCGTCGGCCGCGCCGACCCGGGCGGCCCACTCCTTGGTGTGGTCCTTGGTGTACTTCGACAGCCGGGGGTGGTTCGGCTCGTCCATCAGCGGGAGGTCGAGCTCGGCCAGGTCGACGAGGTCGACCTCGTCGAAGCCGCCGTGCTTGGCGGCCGCCGTCTCCACCCACTGTCCGACGGGTAGCCCGACCCGCCCCGGACGGGTGCTGGCGACGATGATCTGCAGCCTGGACATGCGGCTCCCTACGAGTTCGTAACTGTTTACCCTCTCAACTACTCGGCCGAACCGAGCCGGGCCGGAGCTAATTCCGGACCGCCCCCAATTCCGGGCCGAGGCGACCATCACACTCAGACGAGCGCGTACGCGTCTCACCTCGGGCGGCCCGTGGCGGACGCTCCGAGGCCGGGGCGGGACCAGCGGCCCGGTCGAGTTCGCGCATGTGAACAAGGCTGCCATCCTGGCAGCGTGGACACGGCAGCTTCGGTCACCAGCAAGGCGCTCGGCATCCTGGCCGCGTTCAGCGCCGACGCGCCCCGGCTGACGCTGTCCGAGATCGCCCGCCGGGCCGGCCTGCCGCTCACCACCGCCCACCGCCTGGTCGGCGAGCTGGCCGAGTGGGGTGCGCTCGAACGCGACGAGACCGGCCGGTACCGGATCGGGCTGCGGCTCTGGGAGGTCGCGTCGCTGGCGCCGCGCAGCCTCGGCCTCCGGGAGCGGGCGATGCCGTTCCTCGAGGACCTCTACGAGGTCACGCACGAGAACGTCCAGCTCGCGGTGCGGGACGGCCACGAGGCCGTGTACGTCGAACGGATCTCCGGACGGCAGGCGATCGGCGTCGTGTCCCGGGTCGGTGGACGGCTGCCGCTGCACGCGACCGGCGTCGGCCAGGTGCTGCTCGCGTACTCGACGCCGGAGCTGCAGGACCGCGTCCTCGAGCAGCCGCTGAAGGCGTTCACGAAGTACACGCTCACCGACCCGAAGCGGCTGCGGCAGGTGCTGGCCGAGGTCCGTCGGGCCGGGATCGCGGTCTGCGACCGGATGGTGGACCCGGACTCGCTCTCGGTGGCCGCCCCGGTGTTCGGCCCGCCCGACGGCGCGGACGCGGTCGCCGCCCGCGTCTCGGTCGGGGCCACGGTCGTCGCCGCGCTGTCGGTGGTGGTCCCGTCCGACGGCGCCGACCGCCTGGGCCTGGTCCCCGCCGTGCGGGCCGCCGCCCGGGGCATAACCCGCGTGCTCGGGGGAGTCAGTCCTCCTCGCTGAGGACTTTCTGGGCGATCGCGAACGCGGAGTTCGCCGCCGGGACGCCGGCGTAGACCGCGGAGTGCAGCAGCACTTCCTTGATCTCGTCCGGGGTCAGGCCGTTGCGGCGGGCCGCCCGGACGTGCATCGGGATCTCGTTCTCGGCCCGCAGCGCGGTGAGCAGCGCCAGCGTGATGCAGCTGCGGGTCTTGCGGCCGAGTCCCTCGCGGGTCCAGATCTCGCCCCAGGCGTACCGGGTGATGAAGTCCTGGAAGTCGGCGGTGAACTCGGTGGCGTTCGCGGTGGCCCGGTCGACGTGGGCGTCGCCGAGCACCTCGCGGCGCACCTTCATCCCGTCCTCGTAGGTCATCGGGACCCCTCCAGGTGAGCGACGATCAGCGCCTCGATCGCCTCGGGCTGCTCCAGCGTCGCCAGGTGGGCCGCGTCCGGGACGATCTGCAGGCGCGCCCCGGGGATCTCCGAGGCGATCACCTCGGCGTGCGACGGCGGAGCCGAGGGATCGTCCGCGCCCGCGATCACCAGGGTGTCGGCGGTGACCCGGCGCAGCCCGGCCCGTAGATCCATGCCCGCGATCGCCTCGCAGCAGCCCGCGTAGCCCTCGTCCGGAGTGGACACCAGCATCATCAGCGCGGCCTTCACCGCGTCCGGCTCGCGCTCGCGGAAGCCCGCGGTGAACCAGCGTCCGGCGGCCGCCTCGGCGATCGCTCCGGTTCCTCGCGCGCGAACCGTCTCGGCCCGCTCGATCCAGCCAGTGGCCGGCGGCATGTACGCCGACGTGCAGACCAGCGCCAGCCGCTCGATCCGCTCCGGAGCGGTCGACGCCAGCCACATCCCGATCATCCCGCCGAGCGAGAGCCCGGCGAAGTAGACGCTCTCCAGCCTCAGCTCGTCGAGCACGGCGAGGAAGTCGGCGCCGAGCTCGTCGAGCGAGTACGGGCCGGGCGGGACCTCGGACCCGTCGTGCCCGCGGGTCTCCACCGCCAGCACCCGGAACCGGCCGGCCAGCGCCGGGATCAGCGGCGTCCACATTCCCTGGGTCGTGCCGACCGAGTTGCCGAGGACGAGTACCGGGGCGTCGACCGGGGCTTCGTCGACGCCGTACCAGGTGGTGGCCAGTCGAGCGGTCACGGGAACGATCCCTTCCAAGCGTCGGCGTGTGCGGCCAGTGCACGGTCGATCAACGCATCGGCGCTGCCCAGGTATCCGGCCGGGTCGAGAGCGGCGTCGACGCGGTCGGCGTCGACCCCGGCCCGGAGCAGCACGTCGCGGAGCGGCTGCCCACTGGCTACCGCATTCTTGACCAGATCATGCGCCGCACTCCGCCCGAGTGACCCGGCCAGCACCCCGCTGACGTGTTCGCTGAGCAGGACGCCGCCGGTGGCGTCCAGCGTCCGGCGCATCGCCGGGGCGTCGACCTGCAGGACGGGCAGGAAGCGGGCGGCCCGGCCGGCCGCGCCGCCGGCGACCGCGAACAGCTCGCGCAGCGGCTCCCACTCGGCGTGCCAGCCGCCGGTCGCCCGTTCGTGTTCCTGCTGGGCGGCCGCGGAGAAGAGCGTCGCGAGCAGGCCGGGCGTCCGGATCGAGGCCGAGCGGGTCAGGATCGCGTTGGCCGGGTTGCGCTTGTGCGGCATCGCCGACGACCCGCCGCCTCCGCCGCCCTCGGCCACCTCGCCGACCTCGGACTGCGCGAGCAGCGTGACGTCGAGCGCGATCTTGCCCAGCGCGGCCGAGACCGCGGCCAGGGCCGAGCCGAGCTCGAGGATCCGCTGACGGTCGGTGTGCCAGGGCAGGGCGGGTTCTGCGAGCCCGAGTTCGCGCGCCAGCGCCGCGCCCACCGAAAGGCCCGCCGAGCCCAGCGCGGCCAGCGTGCCCGCCGCCCCGCCGAACTGCACGGCCAGCTCGGCCGCCCGCAGCCGGCCGGCCGCGGCGTCCAGCGCGGTCAGCCAGCCCGCGGCCTTCAGGCCGAACGTCGTCGGCAGGGCCTGCTGGCCCAGCGTGCGGCCGACCATCAGGGTCCGGCGGTGCTCCCGGGCCGCCGTCGCCAGCGTTCCGGTCGCGCTGTGCAGCGCCTCCACCAGGCGGACGCGGGCCCGCGCGGCGCACAGCATCAGCGCGGTGTCGAGGACGTCCTGGCTGGTGGCGCCGTGGTGCACCCAGGGCCTGGCGTCGTCCGGGAGCAGCTTCTCGATCGCCCGGACCAGCGGCACCACCGGGTTCCCGGACGACTCCGCGGCCCGGCCCACCGCGGCGACGTCGAACTCGGCCGCGCAGGCCTCGGTGATCGCCGCCGCCGCCCCGGCCGGGATGACCCCGACCGACGCCTCGGCCTGGGCCAGCGCCGCCTCGACGTCGAGCATCGCCCGGACCACCGCACGGTCGTCGATCCGCGCCGAGACCGATTCGTCGGCGAAGAGCGGATCGAACAGGTCAGAGCGCAAAGAACGCGGTCTCCCCGTCGCCCTGGAGGCGGATGTCGAACCGGTACCCGTCGTCGGACGGCTGGGCCAGCAGCGTGGCCCGGGCCGCCGACGGCACCGACGCCAGCACGGCGTCCGACTCGTTCGACGGTTCGTCGGCGAAGTAGATCCGGGTCACCACGCGCTGGAGCATCCCACGGGCGAACACCGAAACGTCGATATGAGGGGCTTGCAGATCGCCGTCGACGCCGGGCACCCGGCCGGGCTTGAACGTGTAGACGCCCCACTCGCCGTCGGCGTCCGTCGCCGAACGTCCGAATCCGCGGAAGCCGTCGATCGACGGCGCGGCCGCGCCCCGGGGGTCGTCCGGATGGTCGAAGCGACCGGACGGGTCGGCCTGCCAGGTCTCGATCAGACCGTCGGGGACGGCGTCGCCGTTGCCGTCGGTGAGCCGGCCGCGGATCCAGAACCCACCGGGCGTGCCGGCCGGAGCGACGAAAGCGCCGTCGGCCCAGGTCAGGCCGATCGCGAGGTACGGACCCACGGTCTGCGAAGGAGTCGTCATTCGTCGTCCACCTCCGACTCGAACGGGGTTGCTTCCCGTCCGCGCAGCACGATGTCGAACTCGAACGCCAGGGCCCAGTCCGGCTGCGTCGACTCCAGATCGAACCGGGAGATCATCCGCTGCCGGGCCTTCTCGTCGGGCACCGAGTTGAAGATCGGGTCGTACGGGAACAGCGGGTCGTCCGGGAAGTACATCTGCGTGACCAGGCGCTGGGTGAACGCCCGCCCGAACAGCGAGAAGTGGATGTGGGCCGGACGCCAGGCGTTGTAGTGGTTCTTCCACGGGTAGGCGCCGGGCTTGATCGTCGTGAAGCGGTACCTACCGTCGGAATCCGTGAGCGTGCGGCCCAGCCCGGTGAAGTTCGGGTCGAGCGGCGCCGGCCAGTTGTCGACCACGTGCTGGTAGCGCCCGGACGCGTTCGCCTGCCAGATCTCCAGCAGCGTCTGCGGCACCGGCCGGCCGTCGCTGTCGAGGACGCGCCCGTGGACGATGATCCGCTGGCCCAGCGGCTCGGCGTCGTGCTGGCGGGTGAGGTCGTGGTCGAGCCGGCCCAGCCGCCCCTCGCCGAGCAGCGGCCCGGTGATCTCGGTGAACGCGTGGGGCAGGGCGATCAGCGGCTGTTTCGGATGGCGCAGCGCGGTGGATTTGTAGCCCTCGTAGTCCAGGGGCGGATGGACGTCGAAATCCTGCCGGTAGGTCACGCTGCCTCCAACACCACGGCCAGGCCCTGGCCGACACCGATACAGATCGCCGCGAGCCCCCAGCCGCCGCCGCGGCGGCGCAACTCGTGCGCGAGGCTGCCGAGGACGCGCACCCCGGACGCGCCGAGCGGGTGCCCGATCGCGATCGCGCCGCCGTTCACGTTGACGATCTCCGGGTCGAGCTCGGGCCAGTCGGCGAAGCAGGCCAGCGACTGGGCCGCGAACGCCTCGTTCAGCTCGACGACGCTCAGGTCGCCCCAGCCGATCCCGGCCCGGCGCAGCGCGCGCTCGGCCGCCTGCACCGGTCCGATCCCGAAGTACTGCGGCTCGACCGCCGCGACCCCGCGCCCGGCGATCCGGGCCAGCGGCGCCCGGCCGAGCCTCTCCGCCGCCTCGGCCGAGCCGATCAGCGTCGCGGCCGCTCCGTCGTTCAACGGCGACGCGTTCCCGGCGGTGATCGTCCCGTCCGGACGGAAGGCCGGCTTGAGCCGGGCCAGCTTCTCGATCGACGAGTCCGGCCGGATGCCCTCGTCCCGCTCGAGCTCGGCCACTCCGACGACCTCGTCGGCGAACACCCCGGCGTCCCAGGCCGCGGCGGCGCGCTGGTGGCTCCGCACCGCGAACGCGTCCTGGGCTTCGCGGGTGATGCCGTACTTCTCCGCGAGCTGCTCGGTGGCTTCGCCGAGCGACACGGTCCACGCGTCGTTCATCAGCGGGTTCACCATCCGCCAGCCGAGCGTCGTCGAGTGCAGCGTCTCGGGGGCGGTGGGGAACGGGCGGGACGGCTTGAGCAGCACCCACGGGGCCCGGCTCATCGACTCGACCCCGCCGGCGATCAGCAGGTCCGCGTCACCGGTCTCGACCGCCCGGCCGGCCTCGATCGCGGCCTCTAACCCGGAGCCGCAGAGCCGGTTGACGGTCGCGCCCGGCACCGAGGTCGGGAGCCCGGCCAGCAGCACGGCCATCCGGGCCACGTCCCGGTTGTCCTCGCCGGCGCCGTTGGCGTCGCCGAACAGCACGTCGTCGATCGTCGCCGGGTCGAGGTCGGGCGATCTCCCGACCAGCGACCGGACGACGTGCGCGGCCAGGTCGTCGGGCCGGACGCCGGACAGCGCGCCGGCGTACCGGCCGAACGGGGTCCGAACGGCGTCGATCACGAATGCGTCCTGCAGCTCGGCCATGGACACACGCTAGGGCGCCGCCGGGAGGCCGCGGGCTCCGGCTTCCGGCCAGCGGAAGGCGCCGTCATCGGCCCGCAATCGTTCGGCAATCTGGACCGATGCGCACCCGCACCCAGGTAGGCATCATCGGCGCCGGGCCGGCCGGGCTCCTGCTCCAGCACATGCTCGCCCGCCACGGCGTCGACTCCGTGCTCGTCGAGAACCGGAGCCGGGAGTACTGCGAGAAACGTCAGCGGGCCGGCGTCCTCGAACACGGGACCGTCGAACTGCTGAAGGAGATCGGCCTCGGCGACCGCATGATGCGGGAGGGCCTGCTCCACAGCGGGATCTACCTGCAGTTCGCCGGGGAGCGGCACCACCTCGACTTCCCGTCGCTGACCGGCGGCCGGACGCTGACCGTCTATGCGCAGACCGAGGTGGTCAAGGACGCGATTGCGGCCGGCCATCCGATCTTCTTCGAGGTCAGCGACACCGCCGTGCGGGACATCGACACCGAGCGCCCGGTGCTGTCGTTCACCGACGCCGACGGGGTCGCGCACGAGGTCGAGTGCGACGCGATCGCCGGGTGCGACGGCTTCCACGGGGTGTCCCGTCCGTCGATGCCCTCGCTGCGGGTGTCCGAGCGGACGTATCCGTTCGGCTGGCTCGGCATCCTCGCGACCGTCCCGCCGTCGACCGACGAGCTGATCTACGCGCACTCGCCGCATGGCTTCGCCATGCACAGCATGCGGTCGCCCGAGGTCAGCCGTCTCTACATCCAGGTCGATCCGGACGAGAAGATCGACGACTGGTCCGACGCGCGCATCTGGGAGCAGCTCCAGATCCGGCTGGGTCATCCCGGCTGGACGCTGAACGAGGGCCCGATCACCGAGAAGGGCATCACGCCGATGCGCAGCTTCGTGGCGGAGCCGATGCGGTCGGGGCGGTTGTTCCTGGCCGGCGACGCGGCCCACATCGTGCCGCCGACCGGAGCGAAGGGGCTCAACCTGGCCGTGGCCGACGTCAAGGTGCTGGCCGACGCGCTGGTGCGGCTACTGGTCGAGGGGAAGTCCGACCTGGCCGACGCGTACTCGGAGACGTGCCTGACCCGGGTGTGGCGCAGCACGTGGTTCTCCTGGTACATGACCTCGATGCTGCACCGGTTCCCGGTCAGCTCGTTCAGCGATCCGGCCGAGGCCGACTTCCAGGAGCACCTGCAGATCGCCCAGCTCCGCCAGGTGACCTCGTCCGAGGCCGCCGCGCGGAACCTGGCCGAGAACTACGCCGGCTGGCCGTTGCCCTAGGCCGCTTCTCTACGCTGCGGAGACCCGGGGCTTCTCGTCGGGCTGCGCTCCTCGGGGGGCCGGGTGCTCCACCAGCGCGAGTACCCGGGACGACATGAACCGGGCCGTGCGCACCGGGGTGCCCCCGCGCGTCACCTCGGTGACCTCGACGATGCCCCGGCCGTGGGTCACGTCGACGCGGCGGCCGGCTCGCGTCGCGACGACTTCGTAGGTGCGGGTGGTGTCGCCGGCGTCGACGACGATCTCTACTCGGTCACCCCTCATGGGCAGTACCTCGCGTCCGAACGGATGTACTACCTAGTGTTGCACGCGAACGACGCGAAGAGTGGCGTCATGAGTGCACGCAGTGCGGTCCCGAGCGCGAGGCCGGCGGCCGCGTCGGTGGCCCAGTGGAAGCCGAGGCCGACCATGCTGACGACGCAGATCGTCGCCGCGCCGACCCCGAGCAGCGTCGTCCGGCGGAACCAGCGCTGATCGCCGGTCAACGCGACCAGCAGGACGCCGAGCGTCGCCGAGAACACGAGGATGTTCGCGGCGTGACCGGACGGGAAGCTCAGGCCGCCCGCGTGCAGGTGAGGGTTCCCGTTGGCCGGCGGCGGCCGGTCGGCCCAGAGCTTGACCGCCCCGATGACGACGAGGTGGACGAGCCAGACGCCGAGCAGGCCCCCGATCGGCCTGGCGCTCCGGCGGCGGCCGGCCAGGATCACCGCGACCACGGCCGAGGCCAGCGGGAACACCCAGTTCTGACCGAGCGAGAAACCCACCCGGGCCGGCCAGTACAGCACCGACGAGCGGTCACCGCTCAGGCCGGCGTCGGCGATCGACTGGTCCAGACCCGTCAGCACGTCGGTCGCGACGCCGATCGTGAGGGCGACGAAGGCTGCCAATCCGACAGCCGCCGATTTCCGGGCGGCCGAGGTCGGAGACATGCCCAGAAGGCTAACTTTTCGCGAATCCTGGCCGGGATTGGGCGAGGGCGCGTCGACGTGCGTTCTTTCCAGTGGGGACGGACCGGGTGCACCGGAAGGACCGGATCATGATTCTGGCGCTTCTCCTGGACTTTGCGAACATCGCCGGCGGGCTGCTGCTGGCCTCGGTGCTGCTCGAGCGGCTACCGCGGGTCGGCTCGGACCTCGGGCTGGCCTCGCGCGCGGCCGCGCCGTACGGCTGGATCGTCGGGTTGGTCGCACTGGTGTGTGGTGGCTACTACCTGCTTCTCCATGTGACCGAGGGGCCGCACGTCTTTCACTTCGAGATCGTCGGTATCGCGGTCGGGGTGGCGCTGCTGTGGAACAGGTTGCGGCCGCGGCCGGCTCCGTCGAAGGGGGGAAACGGAGCGGTGCAGACGGTTGCGGCTCCGGCCGGGCTGGCTTTGCTGCTGGCCGTGTTCGGGATCATCGCGGTCATCGTCGGGTTCCAGGGGCTCTTGACGCCCGACTACTAACCGGAAAGCCTTGCGGTAGTGATTTCACTATCGGAAGGGACCTTCGATGACGACGGTCGAGAGTGACAGCGGCGTTCTCGCCGGCGACCCGCGGATGCTCATCGACGGAGAGCTCCAGCTCACCGCCGGTGGGGCCACATTCGACGTGATCAACCCGGCGACCGAAGAGGTCGCCGGCGTGGCCACCGACGGCACGACCGACGACATGGCCCGGGCCGTCGACGCCGCTCGCCGGGCCTTCGACACCACCGAGTGGTCCCGGGACGTCGAGTTCCGGTACCGGTGTCTGACCCAGCTGCACTCCGCGTTGCAGCGCGATCAGGAACGGCTGCGCCGGATCGTCGTCACCGAGGTGGGGTGCCCGGTCGGTGTCACCTGGTCGCACGTCGAGAGCCCGATCGAGGAGGTCGAGCACTGGGCCGAGTTCGGGCGCTCGTTCCAGTACCTGGAGGACACCGGCCTGCATCAGACGATGGGGACGTCGTCGCGGCGGCTGATCCACTACGACCCGGTGGGCGTGGTCGGCGCGATCACGCCCTGGAACGTGCCGTTCTACCTGAACGTCGCCGAGACGATGCCGGCCCTGATGGCGGGCAACACCGTCGTCCTGAAGCCGGCCCAGCTGACGCCGTGGGCGGGCAGCGAGCTCGGCCGGATCGTCGCCGAGGAGACCGACATCCCGGCCGGGGTGTTCAACGTCGTGCTCTCGAACGCGAACGAGGTCGGGGCCGCGCTCTCGGCCGACCCGCGCGTCGACATGATCACGTTCACCGGCTCGACGGCCACCGGGCGGGCGATCCTGGCCGCCGGGGCGTCGACCGTGAAGCGGACGCTGCTGGAGCTCGGCGGCAAGTCCGCGCACGTCGTCCTGGACGATGCGGACCTCACGAAGGCGCTGCCGATGGCCGCGACGATGGCCTGCATCATGTCCGGGCAGTCGTGCGTGCTGCCGAGCCGGATCCTCCTACCGCGCTCGCGCTACGACGAGGGGCTGGCGATCCTGCAGGCCACGATGGAGGCGTTCCCGATCGGGGATCCGTGGGACCCGGCGGTTCTGCAGGGGCCGCAGATCAGCGCCGGGCAGCGGGAGAAGGTGCTCGGGCTGATCGCCGACGGGGTCGCGTCGGGGGCGCGGGTGCTGACCGGTGGTGGGGTGCCGCCGCAGTTCGAGCGCGGGTACTACGTGCAGCCGACGCTGCTCGCCGACGTCGATCCCGATTCGCGGGTGGCGCAGGAGGAGATCTTCGGCCCGGTGCTGTCGGTGATCCCGTACGAGACCGAGGACGAGGCCGTGGCGATCGCCAACAACTCGATCTACGGGTTGTCGGGCGAGGTGAGCAGCGCCGACGAGGAGCGGGCCCTGGCCGTGGCGATGCGGCTGCGTACCGGGAGCGCGACGATCAACGGGGGCATGTATTTCGGGCTGACGAGCCCGTTCGGAGGCACCAAGCAGAGCGGCCTGGGCCGCCGGAACGGTGCCCACGGATTCCAGGAGTACCTGGAAATCAAAACCCTCGGCCTACCGGCCTGAACGGTGCCACTGTGTGGGCATGGCGTCCACTGAGGATTTGCGGGCTGACGTGCCGTCGTGCGCTACCTGGCCGAAGAGGCGGGCATCCGGCAGTTCCTCGACGTCGGCACCGGCCTGCCGGTCATGCAGAACACCCACGAGGTCGCGCCCGACGCACGCGTCGTCTACGTCGACGTGGATCCGCTGGTCGCGGCCCACGCGCGCGATCAACTGAACGGCGCCGCCACCTACATCCACGCCGACTACCACGACCCCGACACGATCCTCACCGAAGCCGCCAAGACGCTCGACTTCGACCAACCGGTGGCCGTGATGTTCATGGGCGTCCTGGGCTACGAACCCGACCTCGCCGAGCTGAACCGCATCGTCAGCCGCATGCTCGCGCCGCTGGCCCCGGGCAGCCACCTGGTGCTCTGGGACGGGACGAACACCACGCCCGAGGTCGTGGAAGGCGCCGCGCGACTCGCTCAGAGCGGTGGCGTCCCCTACATCCTCCGCAGCCCGGCCGACCTGGCCACCGCGTTCGACGGTCTGACGCTCGTCGAGCCCGGCCTGGTCCAGATCACCGCCTGGCGCCCGGACGGCGACGCCCCGTCGATCGAGGCCTACGGGGCCGTCGCCCGCAAATCTTGAAGAACTTTCCGGCACCGTGTCGATCTCGAGCCCAGGTCGTTCGACGCTCTGGTGAAGCAGGGTCCGAACGACACCGAGAGGCACCACGATGCGTTTCGTCGCTTTCAGCAAGGTGAAGGACGAGTCCCAGGTCAGCGCGCCCCCGACCACCGAGGCGATGGTGGAGATGGGTCAGTACATGGAGCAGGTCGTCAAGGCGGGCGTCCTGGTCGCGGCCGACGGCCTGCAGCCGACCGCCAAGGGTGCGGTCATCCGGTTCGACGGCAGCGACCGCACGGTGATCGACGGCCCGTTCACCGAGACCAAGGAAGTGATCGCCAGTTTCTCGATCCTCGACGTGGCCTCCAAGGAAGAGGCCATCGAATGGATCAAGCGCAGCCCGAACCTGCCCGGCGGGGTCGGCGAGGTCGAGCTCCGGCAGCTCTTCGAGCCGGAGGACTTCGCCGACGTGGCGACCGACGAGGTGGCCGCTTTCGACGACAACGTCGGGGTGCTTCGTCGCGATTAACTGAACCGCTGCGTGGAATCATCGGGCAGGTGAACCGGCTAGCAAGCGCGTACAGCCCGTATCTGCTGCAGCACAAGGACAACCCCGTCGACTGGTGGGAGTGGTCCGAGGAGGCCTTCGCGGAGGCGCGGCGCCGGGACGTCCCGGTGCTGCTCTCCGTGGGCTACGCCGCCTGCCACTGGTGCCACGTCATGGCCCACGAGTCGTTCGAGGACGACGAGACGGCCGCGCTGATCAACCAGTACACGGTGCCGATCAAGGTCGACCGCGAGGAACGCCCGGACGTCGACGCGGTGTACATGGAGGCCACCCAGGCCATGACCGGCCAGGGCGGCTGGCCGATGACCGTGTTCGCGACCCCGACCGGCGAGCCGTTCTTCTGCGGCACCTACTTCCCCAAGCCGCACTTCCAACGTCTGATCGCCGCGGTCGCCGAGGCCTGGGCCACCAAGCGCGAGGACGCGATCGCCCAGGGCCGCAACGTCGTCGAGGCGCTCACCGGCGGCGCGCTGGCCCCCGGCCACCCGCTCGACGCCAAGCAGCTCGACACCGCGGCCAGCACGTTCCGGCGTGACTACGACGAGACCAACAAGGGCTTCGGGGGCGCGCCGAAGTTCCCGCCGTCGATGGGCCTGGAGTTCCTGCTCCGTCACCACGCCCGCACCGGCGATCCGGACTCGCGGAAAATGGTCGCCGAGACCTGCGCCGCGATGGCCCGCGGAGGCATGTACGACCAGCTCGGCGGCGGTTTCGCCCGGTACGCGGTCGACGCCACCTGGACCGTGCCCCACTTCGAGAAGATGCTCTACGACAACGCGCTGCTGCTCCGCGTCTACCTGCACCTCTGGCGCGCGACCGGCGACGCGCTCGCGCTGCGCGTGGCCCGCGAGACCGCCGAGTTCCTGGTCCGCGACCTGCGCACGCCCGAGGGCGGGTTCGCGTCCGCGCTCGACGCCGACACCGACGGCGTCGAGGGCCTCACCTACGCCTGGACTCCGGCTCAGCTGGTGGAGACCCTCGGCGACACCGACGGCACCTGGGCCGCCGCGCTGCTCGGCGTCACGTCCGACGGCACCTTCGAGCACGGGACCAGCGTCCTGCAACTGCGACAGGACCCCGACGACGCGGACCGGTGGGCCACCCTCCGGGGCCGGTTGCTGACCGCGCGGGACGCGCGGCCGCAGCCCGCGCGCGACGACAAGGTCGTCGCGGCCTGGAACGGTCTGGCGATCGCCGCGCTCGCCGAGTTCGGCGAGCTCACCTCCGACCGCACCTACGTGGACGCGGCGGCCCGCGCCGCCGATCTCCTGCTGGAGTTGCACCTGGTCGACGGACGACTGCGGCGGACGTCGAGGGACGGCCGGGTCGGGCCGCACGCCGGTGTCCTGGAGGACCACGGCGACGTGGCCGAGGGCCTGCTCGTCCTGCACCAGGTCACCGGAGAGGCGCGCTGGCTCGAGTCGGCGGGCGAGCTGCTCGAGACCGCGCTCACCCGGTTCGCCGACGGCAGCGGTGGCTTCTACGACACCGCCGACGACGCCGAGACGCTGATCCGCCGCCCGCAGGACCCGACCGACAACGCGACGCCGTCCGGTTCGTCGGCCGTCGCCGGCGCCTTGCTGACCTACGCGGCGCTGACCGCGTCGATCCGGCACCGGGAGGCGGCCGAGGCCGCCCTGGAGAAGATGGCTCCGGTCGCCGAACGGTTCGCCCGCTTCGCGGGCTGGGCCTGCGCGGTCGGTGAGGCCGCGGTCGCCGGTCCGCTGCAGGTCGCGGTCGTCGGTTCGGGTGCGGACGCCGACGAGCTGCGCGCGGTGGCCTGGCGCGGCACCGCACCCGGCACCGTGGTGGTGGCCGGCGAACCGGACGCCGACGGTGTGCCGCTGCTGGCCGACCGGCCGCTCGTCGGAGGCGAACCGGCAGCGTACGTGTGCCGCGGCTTCGTCTGCGACCGCCCGACGACCGACCCCGCGACGCTCGTGGACCAGGTGCGGTGAGGCCTCGCTACGATCGGCGGGACTTCCTCGGAGACAGGAGACTGGTCCTTCATGGGTGTGACGGGAACGGACGGCGACGCGGCAGTGTCCGAGCCGGCGGCGCTGACCGGCGGCTTCAACCCAGGCGGGATTGCCGGTTACTACGGCGCGGCCCGGTCGGGGCAGGCGATCGCCCTGCTCGCGCTGAGCCGGGCGCTGGCGCACCGGGGCGAGGCCGAGCACCGCGCCGAGCTCGGACGCATCGGGCTCGTCGCCCGCAGTGCCGAGAAGGTGACCTCCAGCTACACCGACCGTGACGGCACGGTCGTCGTCGCGTCCGGCGTGGACCCGGCGGCGGTCGCCGACCGGTACGCGTCCGGCGGCGTCGAGTTGCTCGCTACGCTGCCGACGCCGTGGACGGCCGCGTTGCTCGACCCGGCCCGCGAGGCGCTCGTGCTGGTCGCCGCCGGTGCGCCGCTCTACTACGCCCCGGCCGCGGCCGGCGTAGACGGGCTGGCGTTCGCGTCCGAGCCGGCCGCGCTGGTCGAGGCCGGGCTGGTCGCGTCCGCGCCCGACACCGAGCGGGTCGTCGAGTTCGTCCTCACCGGCGGCGGCGAGGACGGCGAGGCCACGTTCTTCGCCGGTATCCGTCGGCTGCCCGCCGGCCAGGCGCTGATCGTCGACGGCAGCGGCGCGGCGACGCGTCCGATCGACGCGGTGACGCCGCCGGTCGACGGGCTGGCCGCGGCCCGCCGAGCCCTGACCTCCACCGACCGGCCCGCGGTGCGGCTCGGCCTGGGCCTGCCGGGTGCGGCCCTCGCGGCCGTGGCCAGCGGGCCCGACACCCCGCCGTCGGCCGTGTTCTCGTCCAGCTTCGCGCCGATGGACACCACCGAAGACCTGTACGTCGGCGCGGTCGGCGCGGCGCTCGGCGCGACCGTCCACTCCGTCCGGGTGAACGCCGACACGCTCGCGTCCGACCTGGCCACGTTCTTGCGCGTGCAGGGCGAGCCGGTCGCCGACCTGGGGGAGTACGTCCAGTACGCGGTGGCCAAGACCGCCCGTGAGGGTGGCGCGGACTCGCTGGTCGACCCGATCGGCGCGATCGCCGCCTACGGGCTCACCGTCGAGACGACCGGGAAGAAGCCCCGCAAGGAGGTCACGCCGGCGACGCTGCTGGCGCCGACGTTGTCGGCGTCCCGGTCGGTCCCGGCGGAGGGGTCGGTCCCGGCGGCGGGGTCGGCGCCGGCGGCCGGGGCCTCGGCGCGGTTGGCCGAGGCTCGCCGGTGCGCCGACCGGTCGGCGGCCCGCCTCGGCATCCGGATCGAGACTCCGTTCGCCAACCCGGTGGCCGACGCCGGTCAGGGCGGTGGTGCGTCGCTGCGAGCCGCGCTGCCCAAGGGTGCGCCGGGCGACGTCCGGGCCTCGGCGCCGGTGCGCGACTGGCTGCTGCGGCTGAAGAACCGGATCTACGGCACGTTCCTGGCCGAGTCGTTCGTCAACCGGCCGTGGTTCCACCAGCAGAACGTCCTCGTCGCGTTCGAGGACTTCATCAAGGGCCGCAACCACGACGCCGACCTGTTCTGGCGGATCTGGTGCGTCGAGATGTGGGCCCAGGAGTTCCTCGACCCGAAGCCGGAGGAGAAGGAGCCGGTCCGGATCAAGGAACCGCTGGAAGCGAACGCGAACAAGCAGCTCGAGATCACGGTCGGCGGGGAGCGCTGGATCCGGTTCCCGATCCGCACCGAGCTGTTCACATCCGGCGAGGACTACACCCGCCGGATCACCGACTACGTCACGGACTTCCTCGGCCACGTCCGCGCCGACGGTTCGTACGTGGGCGCGTTCGACCGGCCCTGGTACCTCCTGGTGAGCGAGAAGATCATCGCGATCTCGCAGGGGCGCTCGTACTTCATCTGGGACATCGAGCCCTCGTGGTGGGCCCGGACGCTGGCGAAGTTCGTGGTCAAGACGCCGTACGGCATCGGGCTGGGCAGCCCGTGGACGATGGAGCTGGCGATCCGGGAGGCCGGGCTGCCCCGGATCCTGTTCGCCGCCGGGGTGAGTGCGGCCGGTAAGGCGGTCGGCAAGCGCGGGCTGTTCTACCAGGTCGCCGGGCACTCGGTGCGGGCGATCGACGGGCCGACGGAGTACTCGGTCTATCCGGCCAACGTGTCGGCGAAGCTGGCTCCGGCGCACCCCGACCGGGTGGCGTCCAAATTGAAGGCGACGATCGCGTCGACGCTGCGGGAGCACGGGTTCCCGCAGCCGGCCCAGACGCTGGCCGGCGTCGTCGTGATCGACGCGAACGACATCGGGCGGAACGTGCTCGGCAGTGACGCCGACCGTCCGGAGGAGTTCTACGAGAACCTGTTCGGCGACAACCCGCTGGGCCAGGGGAGCGAGCAGACCCCGCTAGCGGTGGCTGTTCGCGTCGGCTGAGGCGGTTCTCCACAGGATCGGGATCAGGACTGCGGCGACGAGGACGTGCAGGAGGCCCAGGCGCGTCCGCCGCTTTTTCGATCCGCGGAGCGGGACGTAGGAGAGCAGGAACGCGGCGGGGGCCGCTGCGGCCCAGGTGACCCGGGCGTGAGCGGTGATCCGCTCGAGCAACGCCAGGAGGGCCCAGGCGGCCAGGCCGGCCGCGGCGCTGAGGAAGACCACCGCGCCGGGGCCCACGGTCAGCGTGCGTCCGTTGTTGCCCTCGACGAGCAGGTCCTTGCCGACGACGGCCCAGCCGGCGACGGCGGCGGTCGCGGTGGCGGCGGCGACCGCGAGGGCTCGGGTGACCCGGGCGGTTCACGGGGTCGGCTCCGGGCGCCGTGGGGGAACGTCGACGACGGTCTCGACGTCGACGGCCGGGTCGGTGGCGGGGTCGGTGGCGGGGTGCGGCGGCCCTGGCTGCTGTAGAGCAGGATCGAGGCCGCGGTCTCGGGGGTGACGCGGAGTTGCTCGCGCTCGGGCTCGAAGAGCCCGGCCAGCGCAGTGACGATCGCGTCCGCGCTGGCCGCCCGCCCACGAACCGCCGCACCCGCCCCCGGCGCTCCCGCACCACCCGCGCCGGGCGCTCCTGTGCTGTCCGGGCCGGGCGTACCTGCGCTGCCCGCGCCGGGCGTACCTGCGCTGCCCGCGCCGGGCGCGCCTGCGCTGCCCACGCCAACCGCACCCGCGCCACCCGCTCCCGCGCCGGGCGCTCCCGCGCCACCTGCGCCCGGCGCGCCCGGGCCAGCCGCGGCCGCGGCTGGCGAAGCGTCCGGGTCGTCGGTGGACGAGTCTCGGCCGAGGGCGTTGCTGATCAAGGCGGCGTGGACGCCGCCGCCCGGGTCGCCGGGGGCCGGACCACGGCGCAGGGGCACCCCGCCGGTGGCGTGCAGAGAACCGATCACCGCGCCCATGCGGCCCAGGTGAGCCGCCAGCGCGTCCGCCGCCTCGACGAGGCGGGCCGCCAGCGGCTCGTCGAGCTCGATCGACGCGAGCTCCGCGAGCACGTGATCGGGCCGGAGCGCTTCGGCGACACAGGCGTCCCATAGCGCGGTCTTGTCGGGGAACACCCGGAAGATCGTGCCCTCGGCGATCCCGGCCGCCCGCGCGACCTCGGCCGTGGTGACCGCGCTCCCGCGCTCCCGCGCTCGGCGACCAGCGGCAGAGCCGCCTTCACGATCAGGTCGCGGCGATCTTCGGGACTGAGTGTTTCGCCGCGCCCATGGCCAACTCAGAAATCGAGAGCTAGCTTGTAATCATGTAATCGCCCCAACGGGGTAAGCGGCCGCAGGAGGTAACAATGCGCGGACATGGACGAGGGTTCGGTCGTTCCGGCGGCTGGCAGCAGGCGGATCTCCCGCCCGCGGAGGACGCACCGGCCTGGTTCGCCGGCCGGCTCCCGGCCGGCTGGTTCACCGGCGCACCGGACGTCCAGGTCGACCGGGACGAGATCCTGGTCGTCGGCACGATCCCGGTGGACCACACGGCCGACGCCTCGGACGCCGACCGGGCCGGCCACGAAGCGGGCCTGATCGCCCGCTTCCGCGAGGAGACGCGCGAGGCGCGGATCCGCGTCGCACGCGAGGGCGAGCACCGCTACGGGCGGAAGATCTCCTGGGGCGCCACCGCCGGCGGCACCAAGGAGCTGTTCACCACGCACTCGGCCCCGGTGATGACCCGGCTCCGCCAGCCGGAGCGCCAGGTGCTCGACACGCTGGTCGACGCCGGCGTCGCGCGCTCGCGCTCGGACGCGCTGTCGTGGTGCGTCCGGCTGGTCGGGCGCAACGCCGACGAGTGGCTCGACCAGCTGCGCGAGGCGATGAGCGAGGTCGACCGCGTCCGCGCGGCCGGGCCCGACTCGGGCAGCCCGGATGAGGCCTCCGGTCCGGAGACCACCGCCTGATAAATGCCTCGAACGAGCGATGCCCGACCCCGATACGGGGCCGGGCATCGGTCAATCTCGACAGAAGTCAGGCGAACACCGCGAAGTAGATCGCGATGTGATGGCAGACCGCCGCCACCAACGTGCAGGCGTGGAAGAACTCGTGGTGGCCGAACGTCCGCGGCCAGGGGTTCGGCCACCCGGTCGCGTAGAAGATCGCGCCGAGCGAGTAGATCACCCCACCCACCGCCAGCAGCACCAATGCGGTGACGCTGGCGTGCCCGATCTCCGGCAGGACGAACACCGCGATCCAGCCGAGACCGATGTAGAGCGGCACGCCCAGCCACTTCGGCGCGGACACCCACGCCATCTTCAGCCCGACGCCGAGCAGGGCGCCGATCCAGGCCACCAGCAGCAGCCAGTCGGCGGCCGGTGGTTTGAGCAAGAACAAACAGAACGGCGTGTACGTCCCGGCGATGAACACGAAGATCATCGAGTGGTCGAGCCGTTTCATGGTCGCGTAGCCGCGCGGACCCCAGATCCGGCGGTGGTAGAGCGCGCTGGTGCCGAACAGCCCGACGACGGTGAGGCTGTACACGAGGCACCCGTAGAAGTAGATCCAGCCCGGCCGCGAGGCGGCGATGCTGCACAGCACGATTCCGCAGACGGCAGCGACGCCGACCGCGTAGACGTGGAGCCAGCCACGCATGCGCGGCCGCCCCAGTGGATCTCCCTTGCGGCTGAGCAGGACCGGCGAGCCGTCTGCGGCTTCGGCTGCCACGTCCGCGACCGTCACGCCGCCGGCCGCCAGATTCTCGGTCGTCAGTTCATCGGTGGTCACGTCTTCACTAGGCACGTCTTCGAGGTTACGGCACCGTAGGTTTTGCCGCTGTAAGGCCGAGCTGAGTATTCGTCAACGTTGATGAAACCTCGTCGCCACAACGGTGAACGAGGGGCGATGAAGCAGGTCACAGGCCTAGGAAACTGAATCGATGCTTATGCGAGTTCTCACAATGCGGACGGCCGACAGTCCGTTCTGTCGGGTCTACGCTGACGGAAACACCCCGCCGATTCCCGCCGCTGAGCGGTCTATTGGCGTTTCGGTGAAACGGTCAGCGACCCCATCGGAGGAGTGATCGATGTCAGCCCCCACCGCGATCCCAGGCCTGACCGAGGCCCCCACCACCCATGCCAGGTTGCTCGAATGGGTGCGCGAGACGGCCGAACTCACCACCCCCGACCGGGTGGTCTGGGTCGACGGATCCGAAGAGGAATGGACGCGCCTCACCGACGAACTCGTCGACGGCGGGACGCTCGTCCGGCTGAACCCCGAGAAGAAACCGAACTCGTTCTGGGCTCGCACCGACCCCTCGGACGTCGCCCGCGTCGAGGAGCGGACGTTCATCTGCTCGGTCGATCCGGCCGACGCCGGACCGACCAACAACTGGGTCGACCCGGCCGAGATGAAGGCCACGATGACCGACCTCTACCGGGGTTGCATGCGTGGCCGCACGATGTACGTCATTCCGTTCTGCATGGGCCCGCTGACCGCGGTCGACCCGATGTTCGGCGTCGAGATCACCGACTCCGCCTACGTCGTCACCAGCATGCGGATCATGACGCGGATGGGCGCCGCCGTCCTGGAGAAGATGGGCGACGACGCGACGTTCGTGCCCGCGCTGCACTCGATCGGCGCGCCGCTCGAGCCGGGCCAGGCCGACGTCGCGTGGCCGTGCAACCCGGAGAAGTACATCGTCCAGTTCCCCGAGGAGCGGATGATCTGGAGCTACGGCTCCGGCTACGGCGGCAACTCGCTGCTCGGCAAGAAGTGCTTCTCGCTGCGGATCGCCAGCGTCATGGCCCGCGACGAGGGCTGGCTGGCCGAGCACATGCTGATCCTGAAGCTGACCGACCCCGAGGGCGACGTCAACTACATCGCGGCCGCGTTCCCGTCGGCCTGCGGCAAGACGAACCTCGCGATGCTCGAGCCGACGATCCCGGGCTGGAAGGTCGAGGTGCTCGGCGACGACATCGCCTGGATGCGCTTCGGCGAGGACGGCCGGCTCTACGCGCTCAACCCCGAGTTCGGCTTCTTCGGCGTCGCGCCCGGCACCGGGTGGCACACCAACGCCAACGCGATGCGGACGATCGACCGCGGCAACTCGCTCTTCACCAACGTCGCTCTCACCGACGACGGCGACGTCTGGTGGGAGGGCATGACCGAGGAGCCGCCTTCGCACCTGATCGACTGGAAGGGCCGGGACTGGACCCCGGAATCAACCGAGCCCTCGTCGCACCCCAACTCCCGGTTCTGCACCCCGGCCGGCCAGTGCCCGATCATCGCGCCGGAGTGGGAGGACCCGAAGGGCGTCCCGATCTCGGCGATCCTGTTCGGTGGGCGCCGCAAGACGACGGTCCCGCTGGTGAGCGAGGCTCGCGACTGGAACCACGGCGTGTACCTCGGCGCGACGCTGTCCTCCGAGACCACCGCGGCGGCGGCCGGTGCGGTCGGCGTCGTGCGGCGGGACCCGATGGCGATGCTGCCGTTCATCGGCTACCACGGCGGCGACTACTTCCGGCACTGGATCGAGATGGGCAAGGGCGGCCCGACCGGCGACGCGTCGAAGCTCCCGAAGATCTTCTACGTCAACTGGTTCCGCCGGGACGCCGACGGTGGCTTCCTCTGGCCGGGCTTCGGCGAGAACAGCCGGGTGCTCAAGTGGGTGATCCAGCGTCTGCAGGGTCAGGCCGACGCCGTCGACACCCCGATCGGCCACGTGCCGGCGCCCGGTTCGCTCGACGTCGAGGGCCTCGGGATGACCGACGAGCAGGTCGCAGCCGCGCTGGCCGTCGACCCGGACGAGTGGCGCGCGGAGATTCCGCAGGTCACCGAATGGTTCGAGAAGTTCGGCGACAAACTGCCGGGCGTCCTCTGGTCCGAGCTCGACGTCCTCAAGACGAAGCTCGGCGTGCAGTAGCTACCGAGAAGGTCCGGTCGGTTCCGGCCGACCGGGCCCCTCGAGTTAACCGACATGTCGTTCCGAGTGCCCCTTTGCGAGGCGTACCCTGCCGGGGTGGCTGTTCGGGATGTTCTCTATTCCCTCTACGAGCGCCGGCTACTGCGGGAGCTGAGCGGTAAGCCGCGCCCGCGGCACGTCGGGGTGATCCTCGACGGTAACCGGCGCTGGGCGCGGGAAGCCGGCTTCGACGACCCGAACGAGGGTCACCACGTCGGAGCCCGGAAGATCGAGAACGTGCTCGGGTGGTGTTCCGAGCAGGGCGTCGAGGTCGTGACGCTCTGGCTGCTGTCCACCGACAACCTGACGCGTCCGGAGAGCGAGCTCGCCCCGCTGCTCCGGATCATCGAGGGCGTCGCGACCGACCTGGCCGCCGACGACCAGCCCTGGCGGCTCCGGATGGTCGGCGCACTCGACCTGCTGCCCGCCGATACGGCCCGCGTCCTGAAGGACGCGGCCGAACGCACCCACGGCAAGACCGGCACGTCGGTCAACATCGCGGTCGGCTACGGCGGGCGCCGGGAGATCGCCGACGCGGTCCGGTCGCTGCTGCACGAACACGCCAGCCTGGGGACGTCGATCGAAGAGCTGGCCGAGGTGCTCGACGTCGATCACATCGCGGAACACCTCTACACCAAGGGCCAGCCCGATCCCGACCTCGTCATCCGGACGTCGGGGGAGCAGCGGCTCTCCGGGTTCCTGCTCTGGCAGAGCGCGCACTCGGAGTTCTACTTCTGCGACGCCCACTGGCCCGACTTCCGGCGGACGGACTTCCTGCGGGCGTTGCGTGACTACGCCAAGCGCAATCGCCGGTTCGGCGTCTGAGTAGTTTCGGAGCTGTCCGGTTACGTGATGTTCACACACCGGTAGAGCAAGTCTGGGCGATAAGGGCCCACAAGCTGGACGGACGGCGTAGGTTTGGTGCCGGTGGGGTTCTCTTTCCCCACCCGGGAGGCCCAGGCGTTGAAACCTTCGATCGGTTGTCTTCGTCGCGGGGCCGGCACCCGGCCCCGTGGGGCGGGTACCGGATCCGGCGAGCCAGTGGGCGCACGGGTGCGCGCCCACGGGACCAGGAGCACCTCATGTCCGATCGTCGTACCCCAGAAACCTCACTGAGCGAGTTCGCTCCCACCGAGGTTTCCGCGCCCTCCGAGTCCGCATCGGACTCCCACCACCGCACCCGTGAGCGCGCGCCGCGTACGGAGGGCCACCCATCGGGTGAGCCCGACACGATTTACGTCCTCGACACCTCGGTTCTGCTCTCCGACCCCGGCGCGCTCGGCCGGTTCGCCGAGCACGAGGTAGTCCTGCCGCTGGTCGTCATCACCGAGCTCGAAGGCAAGCGGCATCACCCGGAACTGGGCTGGTTCGCCCGGCAGACCCTGCGCATGCTCGACGATCTGCGGGTCAAGCACGGCCGGCTCGACGTCCCGGTGCCGGTGAACGACTCCGGCGGCATGCTGCGCATCGAGCTCAACCACGTCTCGACCGACAACCTCCCGATCGGCTTCCGGGCCGAGACGAACGACGCGCGGATCCTCGCGGTCGCGCTGAACCTGGCCGCCGAGGGCGCGGACGTCGTCCTGGTGACGAAGGACGTCCCGCTGCGGGTCAAGGCCGGTGCGGTCGGTCTGAACGCCGACGAGTACCGGGCCGAGATGGTGTCGGTGGCCGAGCGGCCGTGGACCGGCATGGTCGACCTCGACATCAGCGACGAGGAGATGGCCCGGCTCTACGGCGAGGAGACGATCGACCTGGCCGGCGCGCAGGGCCTGCCCTGCCACACCGGCCTGGTACTGCACTCCGGCCGCGGATCGGCGCTGGCTCGCGTCCGCCCGGACAAGACCGTCCGCCTGGTGCGCGGCGACCGGGACGCGTTCGGTCTGCACGGCCGGTCGGCCGAGCAGCGCGTAGCGCTGGACCTCCTGCTGGACGACGAGGTCGGGATCGTGTCGCTCGGCGGACGGGCCGGAACCGGGAAGTCGGCGCTGGCGCTGTGCGCCGGCCTCGAGCAGGTCATGGAGCGCCGGGCGCACAAGAAGGTCGTCGTGTTCCGGCCGCTCTACGCGGTCGGCGGCCAGGAGCTCGGCTACCTGCCGGGCAGCGAGGCCGAGAAGATGAGCCCCTGGGGCCAGGCGGTCTTCGACACGCTCGGCGCGCTGGTCAGCGACACCGTGATGGAGGAGGTCATGGGCCGCGACCTGCTCGAGGTGCTGCCGCTGACCCACATCCGCGGCCGGTCGCTGCACGACGCGTTCGTGATCGTCGACGAGGCCCAGTCGCTGGAGCGCGGTGTGCTGCTGACCGTGCTCTCCCGGGTGGGCGCCAACTCGCGGGTGGTGCTCACCCACGACGTCGCCCAGCGGGACAACCTGCGGGTCGGGCGGCACGACGGGGTCGCGGCCGTGGTCGAGACGCTCAAGGGCCACCCGCTCTTCGCGCACGTGACGCTGACCCGCTCGGAGCGGTCGCCGATCGCGGCGCTGGTCACCGAGATGCTCGAGGACCTGCCGCACTGAGGTTCGGTACGTCGAATCGGGGCTATGGCACTCGCCATAGCCCCGATTTGCTGCGGGTACGCGTCGGTAAGGTACCGGTCAGATCTGACCGTTAAGGAGTGAACGTGAGCGCAGAGCAGCGGGTAGCGATCGTGACGGGCGCGGCACGGGGGATCGGTGCCGCCACCGCGGTCCGGCTGGCCCGGGACGGCTTCGCCGTGGGCGTCGTCGACCTGGACGCCGAGGCGTGCAAGAACACGGTCGACACGATCACGACCGCCGGCGGCCGGGCGCTCGCGGTCGGCGCCGACGTCAGCCACTCCGGCGAGGTCGAGGACGGCGTCCAAGCCGTGGTCGACGGGTTGGGTGAGCCCACCGTGCTGGTCAACAACGCCGGCATCATCCGCGACAACATGCTGTTCAAGATGACCGAGAACGACTGGGACTCGGTGATGAACGTGCACCTGCGGGGCGCGTTCCTGATGACCAAGGCCGTCCAGAAGTTCCAGGTCGAGCAGAAGTGGGGCCGGATCGTCAACCTGTCGAGCACGTCGGCGCTCGGCAACCGCGGTCAGGCCAACTACTCCGCGGCCAAGGCCGGCATGCAGGGCTTCACGAAGACGCTGGCGATCGAGCTCGGCCGGTACAACGTCACCGCGAACGCGATCGCGCCCGGTTTCATCCAGACCGACATGACCGCGGCCACCGCGGAGCGGATCGGCGTCCCGTTCGAGGACTTCATCAAGGCGGCCGCGTCGCAGATCCCGGTCGGCCGCCCCGGGCAGCCGGAGGACATCGCCGGAGTGGCCTCGTTCCTGGTGAGCGACGACGCCTCGTTCGTCTCCGGTCAGGTGATCTACGTAGCCGGCGGGCCGCGGGACTGAAACATGGTCGAAACGGGCGGCTCCGGGCATCCGGGGCCGCCCGTTCGCCTGTTCGGTGAGGTAGGTCACGGATCGCGTTGGTAAACGCCGTGAAACCACCCATAGCGGGCGGTCGTTTCGCACGCAGGGTTAAGGCAACAGTAAGAGACGTATAGCGATGGCCTCAGCGGAGAAGGCCTCGGCAGCACCTCAGGTACGTTCGCTCGGAGTGTGCAAGGGGCGACGGACGAGCTCTCGGACTGATGAGGTACGAGGCGCGACCTGACGCGAGAGGTGCTCATGACTACAGCGCTGCCGGGCTCGACAGCGCCAGGGAACTTCCTGCGAACCGGTGCGGGGAGGGGCCCGCGCCGATGACCTATCGATTACACGACGACGAGACCACCGACCGGACCGACGAGGGACGGCACTCCGCCGACTTGGCCGGTACCGAGCGATACACCTACCAGCGCCCGGCGGACTGGGCTCCACGCCGCCGCCGGCGCTACGCCGAATCTTCCGACGACCAGAAGACCCCGGTCGACTGGTTCGGGAACCAGCGGATCGCGGCCGACTCCTACGACGAGTACGGCGGCGCGAACTACGACCGCCCCGACGTCGGCGGCGCGAACTACGCGGAACCGACCTTCGGCGGCCGCAACTACGAACGTCCCACGGACGCGACGGCCGAGACGGCCGCGGGCCCGGTCTGGTACGAACAAGCCCCGCCGGACTGGAGTGCCCGCCGCCGTGGAGAAGGCAGCGCCTGGGACGCCGACGCACTGCGCGCCGCCGCCGGTGTGCCTTACCGGAACCGTCCGGACGACCTCGACGCCACCGAGGTTCGGACGCCCGCCCAAAATGGCCCGGCCGACGAACGCGGCCCGGCTGAGGGGCGTCCGGATGAGCCTGGGCCGGAACCCGCGGTGCCGGCCGAGCCACCCACCATCGGTGGGCGGGAGCGCCCGCGGAAGCACCTCGTGCTGCGGATCGCCGCGGCCCTCGTGCTGGTGTTCTCGGCGGCGATCGGCGTCGCGGTGACCGTCCTGCGCGATTCGGACCCGGACACGGTCCAGGTCCAGCAGGACCTGCAGGCCGACGCGCCGCTGGCGACCGAGCCGTCCTCGGACACCGGGGCGGCGTCGGCCTCGCCGAGCCCGGACACGGCGGCCCGGGACCACGAGGCCGCGGTGGACGCCGCCCAGACCAGGGCCGCGGACAAGGCGACGTCGGCGCAGAAGAAGGCCGCGCAGACCGCCGAGCGGGCCGAGAAGGCGCGGGCCTCCCGGAGCGAGCAGCGCACTCAGGAGTCCACGACCAGCTCCAGCTCCAGCTCGAGCAGCAGCAGTGGAACCACCGGCGACCCGGTGCCCGAAGGACCGTCGTCGTGCGACGGCTACTCGGGCAACAAGAAGACCGGGTGCTCGCTGCTGGCCGAGTTCGGCTTCGCGACCAGCCAGATGTCGTGCCTGGAGAAGCTCTGGGACCGGGAGAGCGGCTGGCGGGTGTCCGCGACCAACCCCAGCTCGGGGGCGTTCGGGATCCCGCAGGCGCTGCCGGCGTCGAAGATGGCGACGGTGGCCGACGACTACCGGACGAACGCCGCGACGCAGATCCGGTGGGGTCTGCAGTACATCAAGGGCCGGTACAGCACGCCGTGTGGCGCGTGGAACCACTCCGAGGCCACGGGCTGGTACTGAGTCGTCGTCGGGCCCGCCCCTTCCGGGGCGGGCCCTTTTTCATGGCCGGGTCATCGCCAGGACGTCGAGTGCGGCGTCGAGGTCTTTCTCGCTGACCTTGTCGGGCACGTGGCCGCGCTCGATGACCACCTCCCGGATGGTCTTGCGCTCCTTGAGCGCCTGCTTCGCGATCGCCGCCGCCTCCTCGTACCCCAGGTACTTGTTCAACGGTGTGACGATCGACGGCGACGACTCCGCGTACTCACGCATCCGGTCGACGTTGGCCACGATGTCGTCGATGCAGCGGTCGGCCAGCAGCCGGGTGACGTTCGCCAGCAGCCGGACCGATTCCAGGACGTTGCGGGCCATCACCGGCAGCATGACGTTGAGCTCGAACGAGCCGGAGGCGCCGGCGAACGTCACCGTCGCGTCGTTGCCGATCACCTGGGCCGCGACCTGGGCCACCGCCTCGGGAATGACCGGGTTGACCTTGCCCGGCATGATCGACGACCCGGGCTGCAGGTCGGGCAGCGCGATCTCGGCCAGGCCGGCGCGCGGGCCGGAGCCCATCCAGCGCAGGTCGTTGGCGATCTTGACCAGCCCGACCGCGATCGTGCGGAGCTGCCCCGAGACCTCGACCAGCCCGTCGCGGGCGCCCTGGGCCTCGAAGTGGTCGCGGGCCTCGGTGACCGGGAGGCCGGTACGGGTGGCGAGGTCGGCGATGACCGCGGCGGCGAAGCCGGGCGGGGTGTTGATGCCGGTGCCGACGGCGGTGCCGCCGAGGGGTAGCTCGGCCAGCCGGGGCAGCGCCGCGTGGAGGCGCTCGATGCCCAGCGCGATCTGGGTCGCGTAGCCGCCGAACTCCTGGCCGAGCGTGACCGGGGTCGCGTCCATCAGGTGGGTGCGGCCGGACTTCACCGTGTCCTGGAATTCGTCCTGCTTGCGGCGGAGCGCTGTTTCCAGGTGCTGCAGTGCCGGGACCAGGTCGTTCGCGACCGCGCCGGTGGCGGCGAGGTGGATGCTCGACGGGAACACGTCGTTGGAGGACTGCGACGCGTTGACGTGGTCGTTCGGGTGGACGTTCCTGCCGAGGCGCTCGCTCGCCAGCGTCGCGATCACCTCGTTCGTGTTCATGTTGCTGGACGTGCCCGAGCCGGTCTGGAAGACGTCGACCGGGAACTCGTCGTTCCAGCTGCCGGTCGCGACCTCCTCGGCGGCCTCGGTGATGGCCGCGGCGATGTCGGCGTCGATGACGCCGAGGTCGGCGTTGACGCGCGCGGCGGACGCCTTGATGCGGCCGAGCGCGGCGATGAGGGCTGGTTCCAGGGGCGTGCCGGAGATCGGGAAGTTCTCGACCGCGCGTTGGGTCTGGGCGCGCCATTTGGCGGCGGCGGGGACCCGGACCTCGCCCATGGTGTCGTGCTCGATGCGGAATTCGCTCTCGCTCATACCCCATACCTACGCCGCCGTTTCGGTCCGCGGCCAATGCGGGGCACTAGTACACTCAAGCCAACGAACCACCGAGCGTCGAAAGGGAGGACCCGAATGCGCACTCCCACGTTAGAACCGTGCAACGATCAAGCCGTGTCGACCGAGGAGAAGTACCTGGAGGGCCCGGAGTCGGTTCTCCGGGTGCCGCTCCCGATGCCTCAGGGCGGCTACACCGTTGCGGATCTGCTCGCGATGCCGGAGACCCATACCCGGATCGAGCTGACCGACGGAGCCCTCACCGTGTCGCCCTCCGCCTCGAGCGCCCACCAGTACGTCGCGATGATGCTCGGCGCCCGTCTCGAGGACGCTCGCCCCGAGACGTACGCGGTCAACCAAGACGTCGATGTTCATCTGAGCGAGCGGACCACCCGCCGGCCGGACGTGCTCATCGTGCGCTCCGGCATCAGTCGTGCATGGCCCTACTACGCCGGTGAAGACCTCGTGGTGGCGGTCGAGATCGAGTCGCCGACCAGCGGCCGCATGGATCGGATCGTCAAACCGCTCGTTTATGCCGACTACAAGATCCCGTACTACTGGCGCATCGAGATCAACACCGAGCCGGTGGCGATCGTCCACCACCTGAAGTACGGCGGGTACGTCGAGGTCTCGCGGGGGCCCCGGATCGAGGTCAGCGAGCCGTTTCCGTTCTCGGTCGACTTGACCGAGCTGATGGGACGGTACGCCTAGGGCCGGCGCTGGAAGCGGTGGATGTCTGCTATCTCCGCGGCGACGGCGGACTGGACGTCGTTGGGGAGGGGCTCGAAGGGGTCGACCGCGATCGTGGAGCCGTGTTGGCGCCAGGTGGCTACTGCTACGCCGTCGACCAGGACGGTAGGGGTGACGAAGCCGCCGCCGGTGCGGACTCGGTCGACGAATTTCGGCGGGACGGCGGCCGTCTTGTCGGCGTAGCCGAGTAGGTAGGGGTCGAAGTGGCCGACCAGGCGGATCGAGTTGGCCGGTTCGGCGTCGGGCGGCGGGGAGGCGCCCTCGAACGCGGCCTTCGCGTCTCGGGCGGGGAGGCCCGACCAGGCCGCGAAGTCCGCCGGCGTGGCCGGGCGGTGGCCGGCCAGATAGCGGCTGGCCAGCCGGGTCAGCGCCTCCTCCCGACTGAAGTTGGGCGCTGGCGCGTTCAGCAGCCGGTACGACGCCTTCCCGCGGCCGATCTCGGGACCCAGGCAGATCGTGCCGGTGGAGGCGGCGTAGGCGAGCAGGTGGGCTGGGGCCTGGCCGGTCGGGTCGATCGTCACGCCGAGCGAAGCTAGTCGGGCGATCAGGTCGGCGCGGCCGACGGGCCCGTCGGCGAGGGCCTCGGGGAGTGTCTCGACCGCGCGCCCGCACAGTTCGTCGTCGAGGCCGAGCTGTTGGCGGCGCCGGGCGCCTCGGGTGCGGTTGAGGGGGCCGAGGAGCGCGAGCATCCAGCCGGCGTCGTCGGCGGCGACCAAGTGGAGCGTGCCGCGCAGGAGCCAGGTGCGGACGAAGCCGGGTCCTTCGAGCCCGAGTTCGTCCGCGGTGCGGCCGCGGGTGCGCGCCCGTACGGCCAGGGCCGTGGCGCTGAGATCCTGCGCCTGCAAGGCTCCGAGCCGCGCGACTACGTCCGCCGCCGACTTGCCTGGTGGCCCCGCCAGCATCTGCGCCACCGTGCGAGCTTCGGCCACCCGGCGGGCCGCTCCGCCGGTCATCCGTCGGCCGGGCGGCCGGTAGTCCGGCTAGCGGCGGCGGCGCTGGCGGGCGCGTTGCCCGGCGGGTCGGGCGCGCGGGTGGCGGCGCTGGCTGCGCCGGTGGTGGGTGTGTCGGTCTGTCGGTCGTTTGTGTAGACGGTCGTCTTCCGGGTTCGCCCGGCGGCGGATCCTCCGGAGGCGCTCCCGGCTGATCCTCGAACCGCGCGGGTGGTGGCGGCGCTGACTGCGCTGGTGGCCGTGCCGGGCTGCTGGCCGGGCATTCGGCTGGCGGCTCCGTCCGCGGTCCTGGCTGCTGCCCGGCCTGCGGTCTGGGCAGCTGCCCCGCTCGCGCCTCCGCCGGCCGCCTCGTCCGTGGCCTGGCCGGCCACGCTGTCTCTGACTCGGCTGGCCAGGCCGGTCGTGGCTCGGCCCATCACCCCGTTAGCGGTTCGGCCGGGCGGCCCGCTCGCGTGCCGGGCCACCTCACCCGCGACCCCGCCCACCACCCCGCTCGCGGCCGCGCCGCCCGCGCCTCGGCGGGCTGCGCCGCCCTCGGCCCGGTCGGCGGTGCTGGCCTTGGCTCGGTGGGCCGCGTCGCCCCCGGTCGCGGCGTCCGCGGCTCGGTTGGCTGTGCTGGCGGTGCGAGTCTCGGTGCTGGTGGGCACGGGCTTGGTCAGGGGCGGGGGCCGATGGTGAGGACCGGCTTCGTCGTGTCGGCGAAGAAGTCTTCGCCCTTGTCGTCGACGACTATGAAGGCCGGGAAGTCGCGCACCTCGATCTTCCAGACCGCCTCCATCCCCAGCTCCTGGTACTCCAGCACCTCTACATGCGTGATGCAGTCCTGCGCGAGCCTCGCGGCCGGGCCGCCGATCGAACCCAGGTAAAAGCCTCCGTGGGCTTGGCAGGCGTCCGTGACCTGCTTCGAGCGGTTGCCCTTGGCCAGCATCACCAGGGAACCGCCCGCGGCCTGGAACTTCTCTACGTACGAGTCCATGCGGCCCGCGGTGGTGGGGCCGAACGAGCCCGACGCGTAACCCTCCGGCGTCTTGGCCGGGCCCGCGTAGTAGACGGCGTGATCCTTCAGGTACTGGGGCATCGGCTCGCCCGCGTCGAGGCGCTCGGCGATCTTCGCGTGCGCGATGTCGCGGGCCACGACCAGCGGGCCGGTCAGCGACAGACGGGTCTTCACCGGGTAGCGCGACAGCTCCTCCCGGATCGAAGCCATCGGACGGTTCAGGTCGATCTGGACGACCTCCGAGTCGAGGTCCTCGTGCGTCGTCTCGGGCAGATAGTGGGCCGGCTCGGTCTCGAGCTGCTCGAGGAACACACCCTCGGCGGTGATCTTGCCGAGCGCCTGACGGTCGGCCGAACACGACACCGCGATCGCCACCGGGCAGCTCGCGCCGTGGCGAGGCAGCCGCACGACCCGGACGTCGTGGCAGAAGTACTTGCCGCCGAACTGGGCGCCGATGCCGAACTGCCTCGTCAGCTCCAGCACCTGCCACTCCAGCTCGATGTCCCGGAAACCGTGCGCGGACAGGGAACCCGACGTCGGCAGCGAATCCAGGTACTTCGCGCTCGCGTACTTCGCGGTCTTCAGCGCGTATTCCGCACTCGTGCCGCCGACGACGATCGCCAGGTGGTACGGCGGGCAGGCCGCCGTACCCAGCGACCGCAGCTTCTCTTCCAGGAACCGCATCATCCGCGTCGGGTTCAACACGGCCTTGGTCTCCTGGTACAGGAAGCTCTTGTTGGCCGAGCCGCCGCCCTTGGCCATGAACAGGAACTTGTACTCGCCCGGCTTGCCGTCGGCGTACAGCTCCACCTGCGCGGGCAGGTTCGAGCCGGTGTTCTTCTCGTCCCACATGGTCAGCGGGGCCAGCTGCGAGTAGCGCAGGTTCAAGGACGTGTACGCGTCGTAGACGCCCCGGCTGATCGCCTCGCCGTCGATGGCCCCGCCGCCGGTGAGGACCCGCTCGCCCTTCTTGCCCATGACGATCGCGGTGCCGGTGTCTTGGCACATCGGCAACACGCCGCCGGCCGCGATGTTCGCGTTCTTCAGCAGGTCGAGCGCCACGAACCGGTCGTTCCCGGAGGCCTCCGGGTCGTCGAGGATGTTGCGCAGCTGCTGGAGGTGCGCCGGGCGCAGCAGGTGGGCGATGTCGCGCATCGCCGCCGCGGTCAGCGTCGTCAGAGCGGCCGGAGAAACGCGCAGGAACGTCTCGCCGCCGACCTCGAGAGGCTCGACGCCCTCGGTCGTGAGCAGCCGGTACGACGTTTCGTCCGGCCCGAGCGGGAGCAGATCCGAGTAGCGGAAGTCAGGCATCGAAGGAACCTCACGGCGTCGGGGAGTTCCCGCCAGATTAATGCTGCCCCCCGACAGCCACGGCGTGAGAAGCACCACCGACGCGCGGAAAACCGTTCGGTGTCGACGCCGACGCGGCTGCACACTGAGCGACATGCGCGCCGCCAGGTATCAACCGGCCTGAGCCTCCGCCCCGGCGGTGGTCCGGGAGTTTCGCGGTGCGGCGGTGGTTCGCCCGCGCAGAGCTTTCCCGCGGTGGTTCGCCGCATCTCGTAGAAAGGAAAAGCATGTACGCGTTGCTGCCCGGGACCCGGGCGCCGGTGAAGGTCTGGACGGACCCGAACGACATCGAGCCGGAGGCTGCGAAGCAGCTGAGGAACATCGGCGCGCTGCCGTGGGTCGAGGGTGTCGCGGTCATGCCGGACGTGCACTTCGGGAAGGGTGCGACGGTCGGGTCGGTCATCGCGATGCGGCAGGCGGTCTCGCCGGCCGCGGTCGGGGTCGACATCGGGTGCGGGATGTCCGCGGTGCGGACGTCGCTGACGGCCGAGGACCTGCCGGACGACCTCGGCCCGCTGCGCCGGGCGATCGAGGACGCGATCCCGGTCGGTTTCCACTCGCACGACGACGTGGTCGACCCGCGCCGGGTCCGGGGTGTGGACACTAAAGGCCTCAGCACCTTCTGGGCCGGGTTCGACGACCTGCACCCCGGTGTGTCCAGCCTGCGAGGTAAAGCGAGCAGGCAGCTCGGCACCCTCGGAGGCGGTAACCACTTCCTCGAGGTCTGCCTCGACACCGACGGACGCGTCTGGCTGATGCTGCACTCCGGGTCGCGGAACATCGGCAAGGAGCTCGCGGAGCGGCACATCGCGGTCGCGAAGAAGCTCCCGCACAACGCCGACCTGCCCGATCGCGACCTCGCGGTGTTCCTCGCGAACACCCCGGAGATGGACGCCTACCGGCGGGACCTGTACTGGGCGCAGGAGTACGCGAAGCGCAACCGGGCCCTGATGCTCGGCCTCTTCGAGAACGTGGTCCGCACCGCGCTTCCGCAGGTCACGTTCGACGAGCCGATCTCCTGCCACCACAACTACGTCTCCGAGGAGACGTACGGCGGAGTGGACGTGCTGGTCACCCGCAAGGGCGCGATCCGGGCCGGCGCCGGCGACCTGGGCATCATCCCCGGCTCGATGGGCACCGGTTCGTACATCGTGCGCGGACGGGGCAACCCGGACGCGTTCAACTCGGCCTCGCACGGGGCCGGGCGGCGGATGAGCCGGGCGAAGGCCAAGAAGACGTTCACCGCCGAGGATCTGGCCGCGCAGACGGCCGGGGTCGAGTGCCGCAAGGACCCCGGGGTCATCGACGAGATCCCCGGTGCGTACAAGGACGTCGACGCGGTGCTGGCCCAGCAGACCGACCTGGTCGAGGTGGTCGCCCACCTCAAGCAGGTCGTCTGCGTCAAGGGTTAGCGGTATTCCTCGAGGGCGGCGTCGAGTTCCTCCGCGGTGGGGGGCTCGGCGCCGACCCGGGTGCAGGTGAGGGCGGCCGCGGTCGCGGCCGTGCGGATGATGTCGGTGAGGGCGTCCGCGTCGAGCCCGGCGATCCGGTCGGCGCCTCCCGGTCCGAGCAGCCCGCGGACGTTCAGCGCGTGCAACAGTGCGCCCGCGAACGAGTCCCCGGCCCCGATCGTGTCGGCCACCTCGACCTTCGGGGCGGGCACGGTCACCGTCGCGGCGCGTCCGATCGCCAGCGCGCCCTGCGGCCCGCGGGTGACGATGACCAGCGCCGGGCCGATCTCGGCCCACTCGGCCGCCGCGTCCTCGGCCGGCGAGTCCGGGTACAGCCAGCCCAGGTCCTCGTCACTGACCTTGACGACGTCGACCAGCCGGACGAGCCGCTCGGTGCGCGCCCGGGCGGCGTCCAGCGAGCCGTCGGCGGCGGCGACGATCGTCGGGCGGATGTTCGGGTCGAAGCTGAGCGTGACCCGGCCCCGGAGGCCCTCGCGGGTGACGATCTTCTCGATCACCTCGGCGCCCGGCGAGAGATACGTCGCCAGCGAGCCGACGTGCAGCGCGGCGACGTCGTCGTCGAGCGGGTTGGGCAGGTCGCGGTCGCGCCACTGCCAGTCGGCGGTGCCGTTGAGCCAGAAGTCGTAGCTGGCCCGGCGCTCGGCGTCGAACGTGACGACGGCCAAGGACGACGGCTCGACCGCGTCGACCAGGAAGCGGGTCTCGACGCCGGCTTCGGCGAGCCGGGTGCGGATGCGGCCGCCGAACACGTCCCGGCTGACCCGGGCGGCCAGCGCGGCGCGGGAGCCCAATCGAGCCACCGAGACCGCGATGTTGGCCGGGCTGCCGCCGGCTCGTGCGTGGTACGGAGCATCGTCACCCTGGTCGGGGACCAGGTCGATGATGTTCTCGCCTACGACGGTAATCAGGTTTGTGGTCACTCGTCCTCGTCGTCGCCGCGGTGTCCGAAGTCGATCAGCGAGTAGGCCCGGAGCTTGGTCAGCGAGTGCCAGCTTCCCACGGTCCGGATCGTGCCGCTGCGGGACCGCATCACGAGCGACTCGGTGGAGGCCCCACCGCGACGGTAGTGGACGCCCCGGAGCAGCTCGCCGTCGGTCACGCCGGTCGCGCAGAAGAACACGTTGTCGCCGCTGACCAGGTCGTCGGTGGTGAGCACCCGATCGAGGTCGTGGCCGGCGTCGAGGGCCTTCTGGCGCTCGTCGTCGTCGCGGGGCCAGAGCTTGCCCTGGATCTCGCCGCCCAGGCACTTCAGCGCGCAGGCGGCGATGATGCCCTCGGGCGTGCCGCCGATGCCGACCAGCAGGTCGACGCCGGTCTGCTCCCGGGCCGCGGAGATCGCGCCGGCCACGTCACCGTCGGAGATGAACTGGATCCGGGCCCCGGTCTCGCGGATCTCCTGGACGAGCTTCTCGTGGCGCGGCCGGTCGAGGATGCAGACCGTCACGTCCCGGACGCCGGTGCGTTTGGCCTTCGCGACCGCGCGGATGTTGTCGCGGATCGGCGCGTTGATGTCGACGACGCCCACCGCGTCCGGGCCGACCGCGAGCTTCTCCATGTAGAAGACGGCCGACGGGTCGAACATCGCGCCCCGCTCGGCCACCGCGAGCACGGCGATCGAGTTCGGCATGCCCTTGGCCATCAGCGTCGTGCCGTCGATCGGGTCGACCGCGACGTCCACCTCGGGTCCGGTGCCGTCGCCGACCTCCTCGCCGTTGTAGAGCATCGGCGCGTTGTCCTTCTCGCCCTCGCCGATCACGACGACGCCCCGCATCGAGACGCTGTTGATGAGCTGGCGCATCGCGTCGACGGCGGCACCGTCGCCACCGTTCTTGTCGCCACGGCCGACCCAGCGGCCGGCGGCCATCGCGGCGGCCTCGGTGACCCGGACCAACTCGAGGGCGAGGTTGCGGTCCGGTACTTGGGGCTGCGACATCTGACCTCCATCGACGGGGGCCTTCATCCTGACATCACGGATGGGTCACGCCCGGAGGTATCGGGCTCCGGGTGTTCAATGCCACCAGAGGTTTCGATTCAGGGAGCCGGGGGTGGCGCTTCGGGCCGCTTGTACGACGATAGAGGCATGAGCAGTGACGAGCCCTCGAACGACCGGGGCATGGTCGACATCGTCGAGTCGAAGCGGACGCCGAAGCAGGCGTCGAAGTCGAAACCCGAGCCCGACTACGTCACGGTCGCTCTGAGCACGGACGAGGGGTCGAGCACACCGCCGCCCAAGGCGACCCGGCGCGACGCCACCGTCCGCAACCTCGCGATCGCGCTCGGCATCCTGGTGATTCCGCTGGTGGCGATCGTCGCGCTGTTCCAGCCGTCGGAGTCGGCGGCCCCGACCGTCGACCCGACGCACGTCTACGACACGGCCCGGGCCGAGAAGGCGTTCCGGGTCCGGGAACCCCAGGGTCTGACCGGCTGGAAGCCGACCGTGGCCTCGTTCAACCCGTCGGCGGCCGGCCGGTTCACGATCCGGGTGAGCTACTCGACCCCGGACGGCGGCTACCTGCAGCTCGTCCAGAGCAATGCGGCGGCGGACTCGCTGATCGCCGGGATCATCGACCGGACCGCGCCGGTCGGTACCGAGCAGATCGAGGGCGACACCTGGACCCGCTACACCGCACGCGAGGGCCGGGAGAACGCTTTCGTGCTCATCGAGCCGGACGTGACGGTCGTCGTGGTGGGTGACGCCTCGCTGGACACCGCTCGAAAAATGATCCATTCACTGCAATAAGACCGTTTCGCGTAAGTTGTCGGTTCCTCCTCGGGCGGCCATTCATATGAATGGCCGCTCGGCCTTTCTGCAGCTCAATTCGTATAAGGCGGAGCGTCGAAAAATTTTCTTTCTCCGAGTGTGTGAGAACTCGTTGCCCCGGGCATCAGATGACCAACGCCAACCCGCTAGGGAGCGAAAACCTCCAGGGAGTAAAGGGAGTAGCCATGACCATCACCGGCATCCTCACCGCGCTGATCATCGGTGCCATCGTCGGCGCGCTGGGCCGGCTCGTCGTTCCCGGCAAGCAGAACATGCCGATCTGGCTGACGATCGTCGTCGGTATCATCGCCGCCTTCCTCGGCACCGCCCTCGCCCGGGCGATCGGCATCCCGACCGCCACCTCCGGCATCGACTGGCGTGAGCTGGCCGTTCAGGTCGTGCTCGCCGCCGTGGGTGTTGCCCTGGTCGCCGGCTTCTACGGCCGCAGCGGTGGCCGTGGCCGTCGCCCGCTGGTTCGCTGAACCAGCTAGCACATCTGGTAACGCGGCTGGGGCCGCTCCCCTTCGGGGGAGCGGCCCCAGCCGCGTTTTGCGAATGCCTATGTTTGACGACGAGAGCCAGCGGCTATACGTGCCGAATTGCTTTCAGTCGATGAGTCGCCGACGCAGAAAAGAAACTGCGCCTACCCACATGGCGGAAGCGAAAAACACCAGCGCGAGAACGTGCCCCAGATCGTTAGGGCCGAGCCGATCGAAAACCGAGTGACGCACGAGTTCGACGCAGTGGTAGAGCGGGTTGAGCTGACTCGCGGTGTGCGCCCACGGGGGAAGAGTGTCGAGTGGGAAGAACGTGCCGGCGACCAGGAACAACGGGGTCAGTAGCCCGGAAATGATGTAGTTGAAGCTGTCGATGTTCGGAACGATCGCCGACATCCACATGCCGAACAGCCCGAACCCCAGCCCGGTGACGAAGCCGATCAGCGGCACCAGCACGACGGTCGGGGACGGCCGGAGCCCGAACAGCACGGCGACGCCCAGCGGTGCGCACCCGTAGACGCCCGCTTTCAGCCCGATCCACAGCGCCTCGCCGGTGACCAGCTCGTGCACGTCGACCGGCGTGGCCAGCACCGCGTCGTACGTGTGCTGGAACGTGCGCCGGACGAACGTCTGGAACATGCCGGCGAAGGCCGACGTGAACAGCACCGCGGTGCCGACCACGCCGGTGCCCAGGAAGTCGAGATACCGGTAGCCGCCGACCGCCGAGACCAGCGAGCCGAACCCGAACCCGAACGCCAGCAGGTAGATCGTCGGCTCGACGACCGACGAGAACGTGCTCGAGAGCCAGTAGCGCCGGAACACGGCCAGGTCGTGGACCATCACGCCGGCGAGCGCGGTGGGCTCGATGAACCGCAGCCGCGGCCGTTCGTCGGTGCTCATGCCACGTACTCCCCGGTCAGCGTGACGAAGACGTCTTCGAGATTGGCGGGACGAGGGGTGCCGGGGCCGAGGACGGCGGCCAGCGTCGCGGGCATGTCTTCGGCCCGCAGCACCGAGATGCTCGGGCCGGTGCGCCGGGTGGGCATGCCGGCCGCGGCGGCCATCCGCTCGATCTCGCTCAGCCGGGCCGGCGTGCCGTTGTACTCGACCGCGGACCGCCCGGCGTGGCCCGCCAGCAGCTCGGCCGGCGTGCCCGACGCGATGACCCGGCCCGCGCTGACCACCGCCACCGCGTCGGCCAGCCGCTCGGCCTCCTCGATGTAGTGCGTCGACATCAGCACGGTCGTTCCGTCGCGGCGCAACCGGTCGATGAGCGACCAGAGGTCTTGGCGGACCTGCGGGTCGAGCCCGACGGTCGGCTCGTCGAGCAGCACCAGCCGCGGCCGGTGGACCAGGCCCCGGGCGATCAGCAACCGGCGCCGCATGCCGCCGGACAGCTCGTCGACCTTGGCGTCGGCGCGATCGGTGAGCTGGCCGAGCTCGAGCGCCGCGTCGACCGCGGCCCGGCGCTCGGCCCGCGGCACCCGGTAGAGCCGCGCGAACACCGCGAGGTTCTCCCGCGCGGTGAGCTCGGTGTCGAGGTTGTCGAGCTGCGGGACGACGCCCATCAGCGCCCGGGCGTGCTTGGACTCGGCCGGCACCCGGTAGCCCAGCACGCGGATCTCACCGGCGTCGGGCAACGCCTGGCCGGTGAGCATCCGCATCGTGGTGGACTTGCCGGCCCCGTTCGGCCCGAGCAGCCCCAGGCAGGTGCCGGCCGGTACGACGAGGTCGAGCCCGTTGACCGCCGTCACCGCACCGAACCGTTTGACGACCCCGGACAGTTCGATCGCGTTCTGAGCAGGCACGAGCTACACGGTAGACAGCAACCCCGACAATTCCCTACGGGAATTTGAACGCACGGACGCCGAACGCGGTCGCGCCCGCGGCGAGCACCAGCGTCAGGCCCGCGCCGACCAGCACCGAGGTGGACGCGTAGTGCCCGGCGTACAGCTCGCGCAGAGCGTCCACCGCGTACCGGAACGGGTCGGCGTGGGAGACGACGTCGAGCCATCGCGGGCCGAGCGTCATCGGGAGGAACGCACCGGAGAGCAGCACGAGCGGGATGACGACCGTGCTCATCACCGGGGCGAACAGGTCCTGCGCGCCCGGGCGGAGCGCGACCGCGTACGAGGCCGCGGCCACCCCGCCGGCCAGCGGGACCAGCAGCACCAGCCCCAGCAGGACGCCACCGACCGGCGCACGCAGCCCGAGCGCGAGTCCGACCAGGACGATCACCAGCGCCTGGACGAGCAGCACGACGACATCCCGCAGGACCCGGCCGAGCAGCAGCGGGAGCCGTCCGATCGGCGTCGTGCGCAGCCGGTCGAGCACCCCGAACCGCTGGTCGAACACGATGCCGAACCCGGCCAGCCCGGCCGACAGCAGGACCAGCTGGATCAGCAGGCCGGGCACGACGATCGGCCACGAGCCGTTCACCAGCGGCCCGAAGAACAGCAGGTAGAGCATCGGCTGCAGCAGGCCGAAGAGCACGCCGACCTTGGTCCGCAGCGTCTGCCGCATCGCCCGCTGAAAGATCAACCACGTTGCCGTCATGCCGTCAACGCCAGGTAGACCTCGTCCAGCGTGGAGTTCCCGCCCAGGCTCGCCTTCAGCGCGCCCGGGGAGTCGTCGGCGATCACCCGGCCGGCGTCGATGACGACGACGCGGTCGCACAGCGCGTCCGCCTCGTCGAGGTAGTGGGTGCTGAGGACGACGGTCGCGCCGGCGTCCCGGGCCTCGCGGACGCAGGCCCAGAGCGTGGCCCGGCTACCCGGATCGAGGCCGGTGCTCGGCTCGTCGAGGAACAGCACGGCCGGCCGGTGGACGAGCCCGAGCGCCAGGTCGAGGCGACGGCGCTGACCGCCGGAGAGCTGGCCGGTGGGGCGGTCGGTGAGCTCGAAGGTTTTCATCAGCTCCGCGGCCCGAGCTCCCGCGGCGGTCAACCCGTGCAGGCGGCCCTGCAGGATCAGCTCCTCCGACACCGTGCAGGTCGGATCGGTGCTGTTGCCCTGGGCGACCGCGCCGATCCGTCGTCGCACTCCGGCCGGATCGGACACCAGATCGGCCCCGGCGATCGTCGCGGTGCCCGCGGTGGGGCGGAGCAGCGTGGTGAGCATCCGCATCGTCGTGGTCTTGCCCGCGCCGTTGGGGCCGAGCAACCCGACGATCTGACCGGGCCCGACGTCCAGATCGAGCCCGGCCAGCGCGACCACCGGCCCCGGAAACTCCTTGCGCAGTCCTCGAATCGTCAACATGGTGACCACAAAAACAGAGTCACACCAAAATTGCAACGGCACCAAATTTAGGGTGAGTTAGGATCGCCGGCATGTCGTTGCGGGAACGGAAGAAGGCCCAGACCAGGCTGCTGATCGCCGACATCGCGATGGGGCTGTTCGCCGAGCGCGGCTTCGACGGCGTCACGGTCGCCGAGGTCGCGCGGGCGGCCGACGTCTCGGTCAACACGGTCTTCAACTACTTCCCCACGAAGGAGGACCTGTTCTTCGACCGGGAGGCCGAGGTCGAGGACTCGCTGGCCGCGGTCGTCCGGGCCCGGCGGCCGGGGGAGAGCGTGATCGGCGCGCTGCGCCGCTGGGTGGTCGAGGGCTTCGACACGGACCTGTGGGCGACCGGCCTCTGGCCCGAGGCCGCCGACTTCTTCCGGCTCGTCGACGACAGCCCGTCGCTCCGGGCCCGGACGCGGGAGCTGGGGGAGCGCACCGAGAACGCCCTCGCGCGCACGCTCGCCACCGAGACCGGTGCCGGTCCGGACGACCCGATGCCGAGCCTGGTGGCCGGCTTGGTGGCCGGCAGCAGGCACGCGGTGCTGGCCGAGGCCCGCCGACGGTTGCTCGCCGGCGAGCCGTTCGACGTCGTCAAGACCTGGGCCCGGGACGCCTACCAGCGCGCGTTCGACCTGCTGGAGAACGGTGTCCCTAGGAACTACGGGGTGACCGAGGTGCGCTGACCGAGCGCTGCGCACCGGTCACCTGGTCGACGTAGTGCTGCGGATAGGCCTCGCCGTGCGGGTGGTGCTCCAGCTTGCCGCCCTCGTCGACGACGCCGGGCATCCGGATCATCACCCGGGTGCCCGAGTTGACGTCGCTGCTCAGGCCGACGGCGCCGCCCTGGGCGGTGACCAGCGCGTGGACGATGGCCAGGCCCAGCCCGCTGCCGCCGGTGGCCCGGGTGCGGCCCGAGTCGGCCCGCCAGAACCGTTCGAACGCGTGGGCGGCCTGTTCCGGCGTCATGCCCGGGCCCTCGTCGGCGACCATCAGCAGGACCGAGTGACCGTCCGGCCGGGCGCCGAGCCGGATCGGGCGCGGCCCCGGCGTGTGGATCGCCGCGTTGCGCAGCAGGTTGCCGAGCACTTGGAGCAGCACCTCGCGGTCGCCCACCACGGCCAGCCCGGTGTTCGGGGTGTCGACGACGAACGGGCGGGCCGGGTGCGCGGCGCCGGCCCGGTCGGCGGCCTCGTCGAGCAGCTCGTCGACCGGAACCGGGCCGAGGTCGGGCGCGGCCGAGTCCTGGTCGGTGCGGGCGAGCAGCAGCAGGTCGTCGACGAGCCGAGCCATCCGGTCGCCCTCGGTCTCGATCCGGCGGAGCGCGTCCTGGGTCGCGGCCGGGTCCTCGGCGCCGATCGTGGTGGCGCGGAGGCGTTCGAGTTCGGCGTAGCCGCGGAGTGACGTGAGCGGGGTGCGGAGTTCGTGCGAGGCGTCGGCGAGGAAGCGGCGCATGCGTTCCTCGTTCTCCACGCGCTGGGCGTAGGCGACCTGGGCCGCGCCGAGCATCGTGTTGACGGCCTCGGTGAGCTGGCCGACCTCGGTGCGCGGGTCGCTCGGCGGGACGCGCCGTTCGAGGCCGCTGCCGTGCTGCGACAGGTTCTCGGCGATCTCGTGCGCGGTGCGACTCACCCGGGTCAACGGCTGCAACCCAGCCCGAACCCCGTAAGCCCCGAGCCCGATGGCCGCCAGCACGGCCGCGCCCCCGACGGCCAACTCGAGCAGCAGCAGCCGGGTCAGGCTGCCGTCGGTCTCGTCGGTGGAGATCGCGGTGAGCAGGATGTATCCGTCGTCGAGCGGCTGAGCCATCGCCCGCATCTTGAGTCCGTCGGTGGTCGTGACGGTCCGGGTGTCGTCCTTGGTCCTGGCCGCGTCGACGACTTCGTTCTTGTCGTCGTCGGTCAGCGACAACAGGATGCTCTGCGTCGTACCCAGGGTGCTGCTGGTGACCGTGATCTTCGACCACACCGGCGTGCCGTTGGGCTGGACCAGCGAGAACAGGAACACCGACGTGTGCGGGCCGAAACCGGGAATCGGGAATCCGGCGTCGTCGAGTTCGCCGCTGGGCAGGCCGGTAGCGATCTGCCGGTTCATCGCGTCGGCGAAACGGCCGCCGCTCATGCCGTGCAGCTGTTCGTCGAGCCGGTTGTACAGGTAGGCGCGGAGGGCCAGCCAGGTGGCGGCTCCTCCGGTGGCCAGGGCGAAGATCGTGACCGCGACGACGACCGCCACCAGGCGGGTACGCAGCGAAAGACGAGTCATCTCCGCTCGAGCCTCATCGCGGAGCTTTCAGCACGTAGCCGGCGCCACGGACCGTGTGGATCAACCGCGGTTCCACGTTGTCGATCTTCTTGCGCAGGTAGCCGATGTACAGCTCGACGATGTTCGACTGACCGCCGAAGTCGTACCGCCACACCCGCTCGAGAATCTGCGCCTTGCTCACGACGACCCGCTCGTTGCGCATCAGGTACCGCAGCAACTCGAACTCGGTCGCGGTCAGGTGCACCTCCTGCCCGGCCCGGTGCACCTCCCGGCTCTCCTCGTCCAGCTCCAGGTCGGCGACCTGGAGCGTCGCCGCCCGGGCCGGATCCGGGACCGCCCGGCGCATCACCGCGTGCACCCGGGCCAGCAGCTCCTCGACCCGGAACGGCTTGACGACGTAGTCGTCCGCTCCGGCCCGCAGACCCGCGACGACGTCCCCGCTGGCGTCCCGCGCGGTCAGGAAGATCACCGGCACCTCGGCCCCGGCCTCCCGAAGCCGGCGCAGCACACCGACCCCGTCCATCCCCCCGGCGTCCCCGAGCATGATGTCGAGCACCACCAGGTCCGGGTCGTGTTCGGCCACGGCGGCGAGCGCACCGGGAGCGGTGTCGGCCACCACCGTGGTGAACCCGTCCAGGCGGAGGGCTGTCGACACGAGGTGCGAGACGTTCTCCTCGTCGTCCACGACGAGGACTCGGCGCTGTCCGGCACGGTCGTTCATGCTGTCCAGCCTGACACGCGGGAGGAGCGATTCGTCGTCATGCCACCCACGATGATCAGGCACCCTGAGCGGAAACTGTGTCGATCCTGTGCCCGAGCTGTGAAGCCCTCACTCGGGCGTGGCGCGGGCGGCCTCCAGCCGGGCCCGAGCGCCGTCCAGCCACTCCTGGCATACGGTCGCGAGCTGCTCACCGCGCTCCCAGAGCGCCAGCGCCTCCTCGAGCGTCGTGCCGCCGGCCTCCAGGCGCGCGACGACCTCCACCAGCTGCGCGCGGGCGTCCTCGTAGCTCAGCCGTTCCGCCATGGCGGCCAGCCTACGGCCTTCCCGCGCCGGGTGGCCGAGGCCTCGACCCTGGGGTCAGTTTCCGACATTACTCCCGTAAAGGGTGATTGCCCGTCTTCCCGTCGGAAAGGTCCGGAGGAGTCCGGCGCCGAGGCCGGACCCGGGGAAGGAGTTCTCATGCGTAATCGACAGCGGATCTGCTCGGGCCTGGCGGTGGCCACAGCCGCAGCCTCAGCCACAGCCACGGTCGCGGTCGCGGTGCCCGCTCAGGCGGCCGCGCCCGAGCGCGGCGCCCAGACCGAGGTCACGTTCGACCGGACCGTCGTCGCTCAGCTCGCGCGGTGGGGCGTCTCCGTCCGTGCGGTGGACGCCGACCAGCGCGGCGGACGGGGCGACGACCTGCGGGTCACGTTCCGGGTCGACCGGATGGCCCGGCCGGGCGTGATCGAGCACCGCGGCAGCCTGGTGCTCGACAGCCCGCGCCGGCCGGACGTCGTGCTCACCCGGCCGACCGTCGACCTCGATCGGCACACGGTCAGCTTCGGGCTCGGCCGCGACCGGGTGACGCTGCTCTCGGTCACCGACCGCACGCAGGAGCGCGACCGCCGCGGCCCGGACCGCGACCGTGCCGACCGCACCGACCGGGACGTCAGCCTGCGCCTGACCCGCGAGGGCGAGCAGACGCTCGACCGTGCCTTCGGCACGACCTGGTTCTGGACCGGCCAGCCGATCGGCACCGCCGAGGTGCACCTCAGCTCTCGGTGACCGTCGCCGTCACTTCTCCGGACGCCAGACGGACGCGCAACGCGTCGCCGGTGGACGCGTCGGACGCGTCGCGCAGGACCGAGCCGTCCGACGTCTGGACGACCGCATAGCCGCGGTCGAGCGTCGCCTGCGGGGACAGCGCGCGCACCCGGGCCCGGACCTGCGCCAGCTCCCCGCCGGCGGCGTCGAGGCGGTGCCCGAGCGTGCGCCGGGCGCGCTCGCGCAGGCCGTCGACGTCGGCCTCGCGCTGGTCGATCAGAACGGTGGGCTGCGCGAACGCCGGCCGCGACCGGACGCCGTCGAGCCACTGCTGCCCGGCCTCGAGCCGGGAGACGATGCAGCGCAGCATCCGCTGCCGGGCCGCGTCGATGCGCTGGCGTTCCTCGCTCAGGTCGGGCACCACGCGCTTGGCCGCGTCGGTCGGGGTCGAGCACCGGACGTCGGCCACGTAGTCGACGAGCGGCGTGTCGGTCTCGTGCCCGATCGCGCTGACGATCGGGGTCCGGCAGCTGAACACCGCCCGGCAGAGCGTCTCGTCGCTGAACGGCAGGAGGTCCTCGACCGAGCCGCCGCCGCGGGCCAGGATGATCACGTCGACGTCGGGGTCCTTGTCGAGCTCGCGGAGCGCGTCGAGGATCTGCGGCACCGCCTGCGTGCCCTGCACCGCGACCGGGCGCACCTCGAACCGCACCGCCGGCCAGCGGCGCTTGGCGTTCTCCAGGACGTCCCGCTCGGCCGCGCTGGCCCGGCCGGTGACCAGGCCGATCGTTCCGGGCAGGAACGGCAGCTTGCGCTTGCGCTCGACGGCGAACAGGCCCTCGGCGGCCAGCAGCTCCTTCAGGCGCGCCAGCCGGGCGAGCAGCTCGCCGATGCCGACCGCGCGCAGCTCGGTGGCGCGGAGCGAGAGCGTCCCGCGCTGGAGGTAGTAGTCGGGCTTCGCGTGGACCAGCACCCGGGCGCCCTCGGTCAGCGGCGGCTGCACCGCGTCGTACACGATTCGCGCGCAGGTGACCGAGACGCTGATGTCGGCGGCGGGATCACGCAGGGTGAGGAAGACCGTCGGGGCGCCGGGCCGGCGCGACACCTGTGCGACCTGCCCCTCGACCCAGACCTCGCCCAGCCGGGCGACCCACTGACCGATCTTCATGCTGACGACGCGGACCGGCCAGGGCGCGTCGGCGGTGCTCTGCGGGCGCGAGGTGGCGGCTTCGGTCACGCCGTGAGCCTACGTGGGGGCTACCTTCGTCCGCTTGCACTATTTGGTGCTAAACGGGCGTATTAGGTCGTTATCAACCGAACGGCTAACGAGTCTTCCTCCGCAAAGCCGGAAAGCTTTCACGGCCGGGAAATAGCTCCCTGAAAACACCTTTTGTCTGATTAGCTCCGTTCTGCCGCAAGATCCAAGGGAGGCAGAAATCATGAACACCACGATCCGACGGACTTCGGTTCTACTGGCCGGCCTGACCCTGGCCGCCGGTGGCGTCCTCGGTCTGGCGAACCCGGCCTCGGCGGACAACGCCAAGGCTGCGACCACCCAGAACCAGACTGCTCGGGGCGCCCACGGGCACAACTGGAACGGCTGGGACGACGACGACTGGGACTTCCGCGGGCTGTACAACAGCCGCTGGGCCTGCGAGCGGGCCGGCCAGTGGCAGACCCGGGGCTGGCGCGGTGACGACTACGTCTGCGTCCGCAGCAACCAGTGGCGTCGCGGCTGGGACCGTCGCAACACCTACGGCAACTGGGGCGGCGAGTGGGACCGCTGGGGTCACCGCTACGGCGTCTGGGCGCTGTACGTCGAGGACTGACGCGCTCCGTCAGGTGGCGGCCTGACTGCGCATGGCCCCGGTCACCTCATCAGGTGGCCGGGGCCTTCGTCTGCCTACGATGGGGACATGACTTCCGCGAAGCGCGTCCTGCTCGCCAAGCCCCGGGGCTATTGCGCCGGCGTCGACCGCGCGGTCGTCACGGTCGAGAAAGCGCTGGAACTGTACGGCGCCCCGGTTTACGTGCGGAAGCAGATCGTGCACAACCGGCACGTCGTCTCCGAACTCGAGAAGCGCGGTGCGATCTTCGTCGAGGAGACCGACGAGGTGCCCGAGGGCGCGACCGTCATCTTCTCCGCGCACGGGGTCGCGCCGGTCGTGCACCAGGAGGCCGCCGCGCGAAACCTGAGGTCGATCGACGCGACCTGCCCGCTGGTCACCAAGGTCCACCACGAGGCCCGCCGGTTCGCCGCCGCCGACTACGACATCCTGCTCATCGGCCACGAAGGCCACGAGGAGGTCATCGGCACCAGCGGCGAGGCGCCCGACCACGTCCACCTGGTCGACGGGCCGGACGACGTCGCCAACGTCACCGTGCGTGACGAGTCGAAGGTCGTCTGGCTCTCCCAGACGACGCTGTCGGTGGACGAGACCAACGCCACCGTCGACCGGCTCAAGACCCGGTTCCCGCTGCTGGAGTCGCCGCCCAGCGACGACATCTGCTACGCGACGACGAACCGGCAGCAGGCTGTGAAGGACATCGCCGCCCGGTGCGAGCTCGTGCTGGTCGTCGGGTCGCGGAACTCGTCGAACTCGGTGCGGCTGGTCGAGGTGGCCAAGCAGGCCGGCGCGAACGACGCCCGTCTGGTCGACTTCGCCCACCAGATCGACGAGGCCTGGCTCGAGGGCGTGACGACCGTCGGCCTGACGTCCGGGGCGTCGGTGCCGGAGGAGCTCGTCGAGCAGGTGCTGGCGTTCCTGGCCGAGCGCGGCTACGGCGAGGTCGAGGAGATCCTGTCGGCGCAGGAGAAGCTCGCGTTCTCGCTGCCCCAGGAGCTGCGCCGCGACCTGAAGGCCGCCGCGAAGGCTTAACTGCGTCGGTCTCCCGCCGATGGTGGAGTGCCCGAACTCTGGTTTGTTGTCGGGAGACTCCGCATGTCTTTCCTAGGCGACCGGTCGGTTGGTCAGAAGCTGTCGGCTTTCGCGGTCCTCGCGGTGATAGGTGCGCTCGGTGTCGGTGCCGTCGGCGTGCACGGCTTGTCCGTCGCCCACGACTCGGCCGAGCGCGTCCTCGTCGCCGGTGACCTGACCCGCGCCACGCTCCAGGCCGACATGGATCACGACGCGATCCGCGGCGACGTGCTGCTCGCGCTGGTCGGAGGCGTGAGCCTCAGCGACGTCCGTAGTGAGTTCGAAGCGCACGCGGCCGAGCTCGGTGCGCTGGTCGTCCGCGTCCGCGACGCGGGGGTCTCCTCCGCGGTCACCGCGGCCGCGACCCGGTCGCTGACCGCGATCGACAACTACCGGACCCGGGCGGACGCCGTCCTGCGCGCCGCCGCGACCGACCGGAACCGCGCCCGCGCGCTGCTCCCGGCGTTCAACGCCGCGTTCACCGCGGTCGAGGAGGCGCTGCCCGAGGTGGCCGACGGCGTCCAGGCCCAGGCCGACCGCGAGGCGGCCCGGGTCGACGACGCCCGCCGGTCGGCGCTGATCTGGATCGTCGGCACCGGGGTGCTGCTCGCGCTGGTCGTGAGCGTCGCCGCGGCCGCACTGATCCGGTCGCTGGTGTCCCGGCTCCGGGCCGTCGAGCACGTCGTCGTCGGAATGGCCGGCGGGGACCTGAGCCGGCGGTCGAACGTCACCGGCCACGACGAGATCGGACGGCTCGGGCGCGAGCTCGACACCGCGGTCGGCAGCGTCGCCGGGATCGTGAGGTCGATCGGGTCGTCGGCGCAGCGGCTCTCGTCGTCGTCGGCCGAGTTGGTCAGCGTGGGGGAGCGGATCAGCGCGTCGGCGACCGGTGCGGCGTCCTCGGCCGGAACCGTCGCCACGACGGCGGAAGAGGTCTCCGCGCACGTGCAGGCCGTCTCGGCGGGGTCGGAGGAGATGGGCGTCTCGATCCAGGAGATCGCGCAGAACGCGGCCCGGGCCGCGGACGTCGCGACCTCGGCCGTGCGGGGCGCCGCCGGGGCCCGGGACACGGTCGAGCGGCTCGGCGCGTCGTCGGCCCAGGTCGGCGAGGTCGTGCAGGTCATCACGTCGATCGCCGAGCAGACGAACCTGCTGGCGCTGAACGCGACGATCGAGGCGGCCCGGGCCGGCGACCTCGGCAAGGGGTTCGCGGTCGTGGCCGGTGAGGTCAAGGACCTGGCCCAGGAGACCGCGCGGGCCACCGAGGACATCGCCCAGCGGGTCAGCGCGATCCAGGCCGACACCCAGGGTGCGGTCGTCGCGATCGCCGAGATCGCCGAGGTGATCGGTCAGATCAGCGAGTACCAGACGACGATCGCGGCCGCGGTCGAGGAGCAGAGCGCGACCGTGATCGAGATGAACCGGAGCGTCGCCGAGGCCGCGTCCGGAGCGATGGGCATCGCGACGACGATCCGGGGAGTGGCGGACGGGGCCGTGGCGATCAGCTCGCAGGCCGACGGCTCCCGCGGCTCGGCGGCCGAGGTGGCCGGCATGGCCGGCGAACTGGAACGCCTGGTGGCGGGATTTCAGTCCACCAGCTCGGGGGCCTGAAGCGCTCTCGGAACCGCCTCCACCTGACGCGGCGGGGTGATGTCGCTGGTGGCGACCTGCAGGTCGGTGAAGCGGCGGGCGGTGACCAGCACCCGGGCCTCCAGCGACCCGACCGCGTCGTTGTAGCGGGCCACCGCGGCGCTCAATGCGGTGCCGAGCTTGTCGACGTGGCCGCCCATCGTCGAGAGCCGCTGGTACAGGTCGCGACCGAGCGCGTGCACGGCGGCCGCGTTCTCGGCCAGCGCCTCCTGCCGCCAGGTGTAGGCGATCGTCCGCAGCAGCGCGACCAGCGTCGACGGCGTGGCCACGACGATGTTCCGGGCGAACGCGTGCTCGAGCAGGTTCGGCTCGCGCTGCAGGGCCGCGTCCAGGAACGTGTCGGCCGGGACGAACAGCACGACGAACTCCGGCGTCGGCTCGAACCGCTGCCAGTACGCCTTCGCCGAGAGCTGGTCGACGTGGGTGCGCAGGTGCCGGGCGTGCGCCTCCATCCGGGTGTTGCGGGCCTGCTCGTCGCGGGCCTCCATCGCCTCCAGGTACGCGGCGAACGGCACCTTCGCGTCCACGACGACGCTCTTCCCGCCGGCCAGCGTCACGACCAGGTCGGGCCGCAGGACGCCGTCCTCGGTGCTGGAGATGGCCTGCTCGACGAAGTCGCAGTGCTCGACCATGCCGGCGACCTCGACGATGCGCCGGAGCTGGTGCTCGCCCCAGCGTCCGCGGACCTGCGGGGCCTTGAGCGCCGACACGAGCTGACCGGTCTCGACCCGCAGCTTCTCGCCGGTCTGCTGCATCGCGTTGACCTGCTCGCGGAGGGCCGCGTGCGCGACCGCGCGATCCTTCTCGAGCTCGACGACCGTGTGCTCGACGTTCGCGATGCTCTCCCGGATCGGGCCGACGAGCTGGGTGAACGCGGCATTGTTGCGGTCGATGGCCTCGGTGGACACCGTCCGCAGGGCCTGCTCGAGCCTCGCTTCGTTCTTGTTGGTGGCCTCCACTGTGGCTTTCAGGGCGGCCGTTTCGGTGGCGTGCTTGGCCAGCGCGGCGAACCAGCCCACTGTGACTCCAGCGGCCAGACACACCAGCGCGACGACGATCAAGCCGATGGTGGTCATGAGCGAATCGTGACTCATCGGGCCGGTGGTTCCACGTCGGCACGCCCTCGATCACGACAGATTCTCGGTCAAACGTCCGATAAATGCTGTTAAGAAGGCTTCGTCCGTCAGGTAGTGCACAAGGGGGCGGCGCATCACGGGGAGGAACAGACGTGGGGGGAATCGTGGCGGAGGGAACGCTGGCGGAGGTGATCCGGCAGCGGTTGGGGGACTGCAGTCCGGCCGAGCGGAAGGTCGCGCGGGTGCTGCTCGCCGACTACCCGGCGGCGGGCTTCGAGACCGTCGCGCGGCTGGCCGCGCGGGCCGGGGTGAGCGGGCCGACCGTGGTGCGGTTCGCGACCCGCCTCGGCTTCCAGGGGTTTCCGGATTTCCAGCGTGGCCTGCGCAGTGAAACGAGCGGCACCGACCCGGCCCCGGCGGCCCGGGACACCCCGCTGCTGGCGCCGATCGACGCGGCCGCCGGGGCGATGCGGCGCACGGTGCAGGGCTTACCGCCCTACGACGTCGAGGAGGCGGTCGAGTTGCTGGCCGATCGGCGTCGGCAGGTCTACGTGGCCGGGGGGTCGCTGCTGGCCGGATACCTGTACGAACTGCTGGCCACCGTGCGGCCGGGGGTGCAGGTCGTCGGCGGGTTGTCGGCGACGACGATCGCCGACCTGACCGGGCGGGACGTCCTGGTGGCCTTCGATCTGCCACCGTACGAGCCGGCCGTGACGGCGCTGGCCCGGTACGCCTCCCGGCAGCACGCCAAGGTCGTGCTGTTCACCGCGGCCGGGCTGTCTCCGGCCGCGGCGCACGCCGAAGTCGTGCTGCCGAGCGAGTCGGCGCCCCGGGCCCTGACCCCGGCCGTCGCGTTACTGGAGGCGGTGGCCGGGCGGGTGCTGGACCGCCTGGGCGTAGACGGCACCCAACGCCTGACCCAGGCCGAGGCACTGGCCGCCGAGCTGGACGGCCCGTGAAGCGCTGTGCGTTCGGTCGCCGAGACGCACAGCCGCTTCAGCGGCTCGCCAGCTCTTGGAGTTCGGCGTAGCGGCCGCCGACCGACAACAGGTCGGCCGGATGGCCGTCTTCCACGATCACGCCGTTCTCCATGACCAGCACCCGGTCGGCGATCTCCACTGTCGACAGCCGGTGCGCGATGATCACCGCGGTCCGGTCGGCCAGCAGCGTCTCCAGCGCCCGCTGCACGGCCCGCTCGCTCGGGATGTCCAGCGACGACGTGGCCTCGTCGAGGATCAGCACGTCCGGGTCGGCCAGCACCGCCCGGGCGAACGCCACCAGCTGGCGCTGCCCGGCCGAGAGTCGCGACCCGCGCTGCCCCACCGGCGTGTCGAAGCCCAGCGGCAGGGCCCGGATCATCGGCTCGGCCCCGATGTGCGCGGCCGCGTCGATCACCTCCGATCGGCTCGCTCCCGGACGTCCGAATGAGATGTTGTCGGCGACGGTGCCCCCGAACAGGAAGTTCTCCTGCGTGACGGTCACGACGCTCGCGCGCAGCGCGTCGTCGTCGACCTCGCGGAGGTCAACGCCGTCCAACCGGACCGATCCCGCGGTCGGGTCGTAGAACCGGGCCAGCAGGCGGGCGACGGTCGTCTTGCCGGCACCGGTCGCGCCGAGCAGCGCGACCGTCTGACCGGCCGGGATCGTCAGGTCGAGGCTCGGCAGCACGGTCCGCTCGTCGGCGTACCCGAATCGGACGCCCCTCAGTTCGAGGGACCGGCCCCGCCCGGCTCGGGCGGGCAACGGGGTCGGCGTCGTCGGCGGAGCGACGTCGGACTGCTCCTCGAGCACGCCGGAGATCTTCTCCAGCGCGGCCGTCGCCGCCTGCAGGCTGTTGTAGAACACCGACAGCTGCTGCATCGGATCGAAGAACCGGCGGACGTACAGCAAAATCGCGGCCAGCACCCCGACCTGCAGGTCCCCCTGCACCGCGAGCCAGCCGCCGGCGGCCAGCACCACCGCGGTGGTGGCGGTCCCGACGCCGAAGATGCCCGGCGCGAAGACCGCCATCAACCGCATCACCCGCCGGTCGGCCGCAGCGAGGTCGGACGCGAGGCCGTCGAAGATCTCGTCGTTGCGCGGCTCCCGCCGGAAGGCCTGCACCGCTCGGACTCCGCCGAGCGTCTCCACCAGGTGGACGATGACCAGCGCGACGGTTTCCCGGGTGCGCCGGTAGGCCGGGCCCGAACGGCGCCGGAACCAGGCGATCAGCAGCCCGAGCAGCGGGAACGAGAGCATCGTCAGCAGACCGAGCCGCCAGTCCAGGACGAGCAGGAGCCCGCCGATCACGACGAGGTTCAGCGTCTGCATGATCAGGTCGTCGAGGCTGCCGTCGAGCATGTCCGAGAGCGCGTCGACGTCGGACGTCAGCCGGGAGATGACCCGTCCGGACGTGTAGCGCTCGTGGAACGCGGGCGAGAGGCGTTGCAGGTGCGCGAAAGCGCGCCGGCGGAGGTCGAACAGGACGCCGTTCGTGACCCGGGCGCTGATCGCCAGGTAGACGCGGCGGCTGGCGTACTCGATCGCGGTGCTGGCGACCAGGGCCACGACGACCGCGATCAGCACGCTCGCGTTCCGGTCGTCGACCAGCGGCGGGATGCCCGCGTCGATGCCGACGCTGACCAGGTACGGACCGGCCAGCCCGCTGACGTTCTGCACGATCAGCAGGGCGGACGCGAGCACGATCCGGTTGCGGTAGGGCCGCAGCAGGCTGCCCAGCAGCGCGCGGCTGCGCCGGCGCAGCCGGACGCCGGCCTCATCCGGGACCTCGTCGACGTCCTCGGCCGCGACGCCGTGCCATTCCGTAGTCATTTCTGGGCCAGTACCTCGCGGTAGGCGGGAGTCCGCAGCAGTTCGTGGTGGGTGCCGACGGCGGCGATCGTGCCGCCGTCGATCAGCGCGACCCGGTCGGCCAGGGCCACGGTCGACGGCCGGTGGACGACGAGCAACGCGGTCGTGTCGGTGAGGACGCTCTTCAGCGCCTGCTCGACGAGTGATTCGGTGTGGACGTCGAGGGCGCTCAGCGGGTCGTCGAGGACGAGGACGCGCGGCCGGCCGATGACCGCGCGAGCCAGCGCGAGCCGCTGGCGCTGACCGCCGGAGAGCGAGAGTCCTTTCTCGCCGATCCGGGTGTTCAGGCCCCAGGGCAGGTCGTGGGCGAACTCGGCCTGGGCGATCTCGAGCGCGGTGCGGACCTCGTCGTCGGTCGCGTCCGGCCGGCCCAGCGTCAGGTTCTCGCGGACGCTGGCCGAGAACAGCGTCGGCTCCTCGAACGCGGCGCCGATGACCGTGCGCAGGTTCGCCAGCTCCAGGTCACGGATGTCGACGCCGTCCAGCGTGATGCGTCCCGCGGTGACGTCGTGCAGCCGGTTGACCAGCAGCGTGAGCGTCGACTTGCCCGAGCCGCTGGCGCCGACCAGGGCCATCGTCTCGCCGGGCTCGACGCTCAGCGTGACGTCGTGGAGGACGTCGGCGGTCTCGCCCGGGTACCGGAACGCGACCTGATGGAACTGCAGGTGGCCGCGGCTCTTCATCGTCCGCGGGCCGCTGCGGATGGTGGGTTCGGTGTCGAGGATCTCGTAGACGCGCTGGGCCGCGGTTGCGGCCTGCTGGGCCTCGCCGAGCAGCCAGCCGAGCGAGTCGAGCGGCCAGATCGCGAACATCATCAGGCCGATGAACGCGACCAGTTCGCCGATCGTCATCGCGCCGTTGGCGACCGCGTAGGCACCGCCGCACAGGATCGCGGCCAGCATCAGCCCGGGGACGATCTCGATCGCCGGCCAGAACCGGGCGATGATCCGTCCCTTCTCCAGGCCGGTGTCGTAGACGACCTTGGCGGCCTTGCTGAACAGCTGGTTGACGTACCGGTGCCGTCCGAACGCCCGGATCGTCCGGAAGCCCAGTACTGATTCTTCGACCAGGCTGGTCAGGTCGCCGAGCTCGTCCTGCAGGCGTCGGGAGACCGGCAGGAAGCTCCGGCTGAGCTGGTACGTCAGCCAGAGCACGGGGATGACGCCGGCCGAGACCAGCAGGCCGAGCGGCCAGTAGATCGTGATCAGCAGGATCGAGACCCCGAGGTACGTCGAGGCCTGCAGGACGATGAAGACCGATCCGAACCCGAGGAAGCCGCCGACGACCCGGAGGTCGGTCGTGGCCCGGGAGAGGAGCTGGCCGCTCGGCCACCGCTCGTGGAACGACAGCGGGAGCCGCTGCAGGTGGGAGTAGAGGTCGGTGCGCAGCGACTTCTCGATGCCGACGGTGCCGGCCGCGTGCGCGAGGCGTCCCAGGTGGTCGGTGACCATCACGCCGATGCTGACGAGCAGGGCCAGGCCGGCCAGGACCGCGATGCCGTCGGTGGTGCGGTGCCGGACCGGTCCGTCGATCAGGCGCTGGGTGAGGAGGGGGCTGATGATCTCCAGGCCGGTGCCGACGGCGTGGAAGAAGAGCATGGCGGCGAGGGAGGCGGAGTGGGGCCTGGCGTAGGTGCGGAGTCTGAACAGAGTGGAGAGGGCACCGGGCTCCGCCGCCCCCGTTTCGACGCCCATGGTTCGACGATAAGTGGGGTTTGCTCGGCGGCGTGCATGGTTTTTCGGGGGAGTGGTGAGTAGGCGGCTGGGCCGGCAGTGTTGGCAAGCGAACGCTTCGGCCGTCGTGCGTCTGATCGAGCGGGGCGGGGATTCCCCGCAAGCTGAAGGCACACGGGGAACGGCCCCGAAGACTTCAGGAGGCTGGACGATATGAGCGGCTGCTACGACAACTCGTACGACTACTGCAACGACAACTACTCGTACGACTACGACTGCCGGCCGCGTCGTCGCCACCACAAGCGTCGTCACCACAACGACTGCTGGGACTACAGCTACTGCAGCTGAATTCCTCACCGCGAAGGGCCCGGAGCGGAATGCTCCGGGCCTTCGTCGTGTAGTGGAGGCGGGTTGGTTTCACGCCGGGCGGGCTTCGTTCGGGTCGGTAGTGATCGGCCAGGAGAGGTGGCCGAGCCGTCTGCGCTGGACGGTGTGGCGCTGCTTGGAGGTCCCGGAGCGCGCCTCGATCCCCGTCCCTGGCAGCCCGGATCATCGCCGAGTTGACGGACACGTTTCAGCGATCAGAGCCGTGCGTTCGTTCGAACCCGCGAGCCGATCCTCTTGAGGACCTGCCGCCGCCGGGCCGCGGCCGGCCGAGTGTCGCCAAGCGAACGTTCCCGCCGTCGCCCGGGCGAACGAGCGCACGCCTGATCCCCGCGAAGCTGAAGGCACACGGGGAACACACCCTGGGACAACTTCTCGGAGGCTGGACGATATGAGCGGCTGCTACGACGACTCGTACGACTACTGCAACGACTACTCGTACGACTACGACTGCCGCCCGCGTCGTCGCCACCACAAGCGTCGTCACCACAACGACTGCTGGGACTACAGCTACTGCAGCTGAATTCCTCACCGCGAAGGGCCCGGAGCGGAATGCTCCGGGCCCTTCGCCGCGTCGGGATGTTAGTGGTGCAGGATCCGTGGGCCTTATCGGCCAGCGCCCGCCCCGGCCGGCAGTACGGACTCCGCGGTGTGTTCGGCGGTGATCAGCAGCGCCTGTGGCCGCCGCGACGACTGCAACTGAAGCCCCCACGAAGGGCCCGAAGCGAAACCGCTCCGGGCCCTTTGTCGTGGCCGACTACCACGCCACCCTCGACAAAGGTCCGTCGACCCAATTCTGTCGGTGCCCCGCCCTAGCATCCAGGCCATGAAACGGTACGTCGACGAGGATCTGAACGGTGCCGAGTTCCGCGAGTGCGACCTGACCGGTGCGCGCCTCATCGGCGTCGTCATGCAGAACGCCGTCATTGACGGGCTCGTGTCGAACCTCGTGGTGAACGGCGTCGAGGTCAGCGAGTACGTCGAGGCCGAGCTCGACCGGCGCTATCCGGTTCGGAGCCTGATCCGTTCCGAGCAGCCGGCCGATCTCCGCGAGGCCTTCCGGCAACTCCAGGCCGAGTGGGGCGCCACGATCGAACGAATCCGCCGGACGCCCGGCATCGAGCGCCGCAGCGTCAACGACGAGTGGTCGGCCGCACAGACCATGCGCCACCTCGTCTTCGTTCACGACTCGTGGTTCCGCCGCTGTTGTCTGGGCTCGACCGCCCTCTTCACTCCCATGGGCATCGGCCCGGAGATCGAGCCCTACCGCGGAACGCACGGGCTCGACCTCACGGCCGATCCGAGCTTCGACGACATCGTCAGCGTTCGCACCGCCCAGAACGCCGAGCTCGAGGCCTGGCTCGCCGAAGTCACGACGGCCCAGTTCGCCGCGGTCGCCCCGGTGCCCGACGACGACGTCTGGCCGCCGTACGCCCGGGGCCGCTCGGTGCGCCAGTGCCTCGGCACCGTGCTCAACGAGACCTTCGAGCACCACGGTTTCTGCGTCCGCGACCTCGACCTCATCGAGGCCCAAGATGCCGACTAGGGCCTGTCCTGCGAATCTCGCTCGCAGCGAGGCGCCGCTCAGCCGTCGTCAGGCAAGGCGGAAGGATGTCCGGATACCGCTGTTGTATCCGGACATCCCGACAACGCGGCCTGGCGGCGGCTGAGCGGAGCCGCAGCCGAGCATGGATTCGCAGGACAGGGCCTAGACCCGGCCCGTTCCGCGTAGGACGAATGGCGCCCTCCGGTGATTCGTCTCTGCCGCCGCCTACCCCGACTTTCCTACCGTCGAACGCATGAGGAACACAGCACCCGCGGCCCAGGAACTGACCCAGTCCTTCGGCTCCGATCGGTGCGCGCCGCGGCCGCGCCGGTCGCTGGGCCCGACGCTCCATCCAGGACCACTGCCGGCCCGAACGAAGCCGCCCGGCGTGCCACCGACCCGCTTCCTCTACACGACGAAGGCCCGGAGCGATCAGCTCCGGGCCTCAGCGAAGGTGAGGATCAGCTGCAGTAGCTGTAGTCCCAGCAGTCGTTGTGGTGACGACGCTTGTGGTGGCGACGACGCGGGCGGCAGTCGTAGTCGTACGAGTAGTCATTGCAGTCGTACTGGTAGTCGTAGCAGCCGCTCATATCGTCCAGCCTCCGTGAGGTTTGCGGGGCCGTTCCCCGTGTGCCTCTAGCTTCGCGGGGATCAGGCGTGCGCTCGTTCGGCCGCGCGACGGCGGGAACGTTCGCTTCCCAACACGGTGGGCCGGCCGCGGCAGCGCGGCTCGATCCACGCCGGCGCGGGCCGCCGGCCAGGACCCGACCTGTATCTGAGCCGACGTGAGATCTGCGCGACCATCCCGGCCCAGACCAACTGCCGTGCTCGAGCGTTCACCGCTTTACTGGGCGGTCGGCGTTGATCCGAACAGGGCCGCCGCCAGCCCACTCTTTAGGCACTGCGGGAAACTCGATGATCGTCGCTCCTACACGACGAAGGCCCGGAGCAATCCGCTCCGGGCCCGCATCATCAAGCAAACTCAGCTGCAGTAGCTGTAGTCCCAGCAGTCGTTGTGGTGACGACGCTTGTGGTGACGACGACGCGGCCGGCAGTCGTAGTCGTACGAGTAGTTGTCGTTGCAGTAGTCGTACGAGTCGTCGTAGCAGCCGCTCATATCGTCCAGCCTCCGTGAGGTTTGCGGGGCCGTTCCCCGTGTGCCTCCAGCTTCGCCGGAATCACGCCCAGGCTCGTTCGCCCTCCCGACGACAGGAACGTTCGCTTCCCAACACTGCCGGCCCAGCCGCCTACCTCACCACTCCATGTCCAGCGGCCACTCATCCCCACCCCTCAGCCGCTCCAACTTCGCTCTATTCCTCGCGTTCATCCCATGCCGCCGCCGGGCAGCCCGGAACCCCCGCTCCACTGCCCTCCGCTCGACCCTGGTCCTACGCTCGGCCGCCAGCTGATCGAGCCACGTTTCCGACTGCACCCACCGACCGTAGCCACCCCAACCGACAAAAACGGCAGCCCCTCAGCGCGCCGAGAGCACGCAGAACTCGTTCCCCTCCGGGTCGGCCAAGACCCGCCACGACACGTCGTCACCCTGGCCGACGTCGACAGACTCCGCGCCCAACGAGAGCAGGCGGTCCACCTCCGCCGAGTGGTCGTCGCCGACGTACGGCGCCACCTCCAGATGCAAACGGTTCCACCACACCCGTTCCCCCGGCTTACGCAAAAACTCCAGGTACGGACCGCTCCCGGCGTGCAGCGACGCGAAGTCGTCGGTCACCTCGACCACGTCCCAGTCCGTGGCCGCACCCCAGAACCCGGCCATCGCCCTTGGGTCGTCGCAGTCGACCACCAGCGCGGCGATCGGTCCGGTATCCCGATAGATCTCGCGGAACTCCAGGACGCAGAACACGTTCCCCTCGGGGTCGGCCAGGACCGTCCAGGGGACGTCTCCCTGGCCGACGTCCACCGGCGTCGCCCCCAGCGACAGACACCGCTCGACCAGGCCCGGCCGGTAGGCCAGGTCGAGGTGCACCCGGTACCGCACCGTCGACGGATCCGGCACGGTCACCACGTCGACCCCGAACGCGCCCGGGCCCTCGACGTTCATCACGCCCGGCGCCTCGGTGACGAGCTCCCACCCGAGCACCGCGGCCCAGAAGCGGCCCAGCGCCGACGCGTCCGCGGCCTTGATGTTGGCCTGCACCAGGCGCAGCGCCATCAGACGTTGAAGCGGAACTCGACGACGTCCCCGTCCTGCATGACGTACTCCTTGCCCTCCATGCGGACGCGACCCCGGGAACGCGCCTCCTGCATGGAACCGGCGGCCATCAGGTCGTCGAACGACACGACCTCGGCCTTGATGAAGCCGCGCTGGAAGTCCGAGTGGATGACCCCAGCCGCCTCGGGAGCGGTCGCCCCGATCGGGATCGTCCAGGCGCGCGCCTCCTTCGGCCCGGCCGTGAGGTACGTCTGCAGGCCGAGCGTGCGGAAGCCCACCCGGATCAGCTGGTTCAGCCCCGGCTCCGCCTGCCCGACCGACTCGAGCAGTTCCTGCGCCTCGTCGGCAGGCAGGTCGATCAGCTCGGACTCGATCTTCGCGTCCAGGAACACCGCCTCGGCCGGCGCCACCAGCGAACGCAGCTCGTCCAGGAACGAAGAATTCCCCAGCTCGTCTTCGTCGACGTTGAAGACGTACAGGAACGGCTTCGTCGTCAGCAGCGACAGCTCCCGCAGCAGATCCAGATCGATGCCCGACCCACCCGCGTACAGCGTCGTCCCGGAATCGAGCAACGACGAAGCCTCCCGCGCCGCCGAAAGCACCGGCACCCGGTCCTTCTTCATCCGGGCTTCCTTCTCCAGCCGCGGAATCGCCTTCTCCAGCGTCTGGAGGTCGGCCAGGATCAGCTCGGTGTTGATCGTCTCCATGTCGTCGGCCGGGCTCACCTTGCCGTCGACGTGCACCACGTTCGGGTCGCTGAACGCCCGGATCACCTGGCAGATCGCGCTCGCCTCACGGATGTTCGCGAGGAACGCGTTGCCCCGGCCCTGACCGGTCGAGGCGCCCCGCACCAGCCCGGCGATGTCGACGAAGCTCACCGCGGCCGGGACGATCTTCTGCGAGTCGAAGATCTTCGCCAGCGCACCGAGACGCTCGTCCGGCACCCCGACGACACCGACGTTCGGCTCGATCGTCGCGAACGGGTAGTTCGCGGCCAGCACGTCGTTCTTGGTCAAGGCGTTGAAGAGCGTCGACTTCCCGACGTTCGGCAGGCCGACGATACCCAGCGTAAGGCTCACGCCGACCAAGGTTACGCGGCGCCCGCCTCGTACGGTCGCACCGCCCGGGCCTCGGCAAGCGCGCGGCTCCACCACGCCAGCTCGTCCAGCAGAACCTTCGCCGCGGCGTTCGGCCCAGCGGCGTCCACCAGAGGCCCGTCGGAGAACCGCTCCCAGTGGCGGTCGAAGCTGACCGTGTCGCGGATGGTCGCCGCATGAAGCTCGGCGAAGACCAACCGCAACTGTTCGACGGCGCGCAACCCACCGCCGTGGCCGCCGTAGGAGACGAAGCCGATCGGCTTGGCCTGCCACTCGGTGAAATGCCAGTCGATCAGGTGTTTGAGCGACGCCGGGAAGCTGTGGTTGTACTCCGGGGTCACCACGACGAACGCGTCGGCGGCGGCCAGCCGGGCGGCCAGGGCCTGCATCTCCGGCGCACGCCCGGCCACGTCCCGGAGAGCCATCCCGTTCGGCGGCAGCGCGTCCGGCAGCGAGACGTCGGCCAGATCCAGCACGTCGACCTCGAACTGCCCGTCGACCTGCGACGCGAACCACGACGCCACCCGCGGCCCGAACCGGCCCTCACGAACACTGCCCACGATGATCAGAAGTTTCATGCCGGTCAGCCTGCGAGGCGGCCGAAGAAACAGGAACACCGCGCGATGACTAGCCCTCGGAGGGCGACGCTAAAGACCGGCCCCACTACTAGCCTCGAACCCATGAGCAGCGACCTGGGCGAATTCCTCCGCCGGCGGCGCGAGGCCCTCCCGCCGGAAGCGGTCGGCCTGCCGACCGGGTCGCGCCGTCGCACTCCCGGGCTGCGGCGCGGTGAGCTGGCCACGCTGGCCGGCGTCAGCGTGGAGTACCTCGCCCGCCTGGAGCAGGGCCGCGATCGGCACCCGTCGGCGCAGGTCCTCGACGCGCTGGCCAACGCGCTGCGGCTCTCGACGGCCGAGCGGCTGGATCTGCGGGCGATCGTCAAGGCCGCCGACGGCGTCGGCTGTCTGGTCGTCGAGCCGCCCGAGACCGTGGTGCGGCCCAGCGTCCGCCTGCTGCTCGAGCGGCTGGAACCCACGCCGGCCGTCGTCGTCAACCGGCTCACCGACGTGCTCGCCTACACCGCGGCCTTCCGCCTGGTGATGGAGCCGCTCGGGTTGTTCGACCACCGCAACATCGCGCGGTTCGTGCTGGGTGACCCGCGGGCCCGCGAGACCTACCGGAACTGGCCCGGTGCGGTGGTCGGCGACCTGCGGTCGACCGACCCCTACGTCGCCCGCCTGCTGGCCGAGCTGGGTGCCCCGCCCGCCGGTCCGTGCCCTCCCGACCGCGACGAACTGCACCATCCGGACGTCGGTGAGCTGCGGTTGACCCGTGAGGCGCTGGCCGTGGCCGACACGGCCGACCTGCGGATCATCGTCTACCTGCCGCACGACGAGGAGACGTCGTCGCGGCTCGACCGGCTGGTGAGGACCGGTCCGCGGGCGGTCGGCACCTCCCGCCTCGACACGACCGCGAGCGGGACCAGCCTCTCCGCGCCCACCCGGAACCGCCGGGCCAGCCAGCGCACGACCAGCCCGTAGGCCACCACGACCGCGATGTCGACGACGGCCACCGCCCACCCGGCGTCGGCCGCCGTCGTGTCGTCGGTCAGGCCGCCGGCCGCGCTGGCCGTCAGCGTGAACGCGAGCAGGTTGTTGATCGCGTGCAACGCGATCCCGGCCTCCAGGCCGCCGGTCCGGACGGCCAGCCAGCCGGCGACCGCGGCGAACACGACGAGGTCGGCGAACCCCCACGGGGTGCCGATGCCGTGCAGCAGCGCGAACACCACCGCCTGGACGCCGACCGCGAGCCACGGCGAGCGCGTGAACGCCCCGATCGACTGCAGGATCCAGCCCCGGCAGAGGTACTCCTCGGCCGCCGCCTGCAGCGGAACCAGCACGACGATGACCATCAGAGCCGGGACGAACGTGGCCCAGCCGGCCCACTCGTAGGGGGTCCCGGAGCCGGGGAGCAGCGCCAGCACGACGAACGAGACGATCGTGAACGCGAGCGCCACCGCCGCGCAGCCGAGCATCCAGCGCACGCGCAGCTGGCCGCGGACCGACGAGAGCGTGCCCGGACGGCGTCCCTGCGTCCACCACGCGGTCAGCAGCACCACTGGCAGGAACAGGACGATCGAACCCAGCGTGAGCGCGAGCTCGGTGACCGGGCTGACGTCGGAGATGCCGAACAGGGTGGCCGCCGCCACCGCGACCAGCACGACCAGGAAGTAGAGCGCAGGGGCCAGCAGGAAGCCGAGGGCCGTCTTCCACCAGCGGTTGGTCGCGGTGCGCGCGAGGTGGTGGTACGGCGTTGACGGAGCGCGATAGATCATCATGGGCTCAGCGTCCGGCCGGGCCTGGCCGATCTCGTCGGCTGCGGGCAGGAAACCGCTCTCTACCGAGCGATAGAGACTTAATGACCCGATAAGGTCGGAGCCTTTATCGTGTGTGCCGATGAACGCCGTCCGCAACTGGCTGTTACCGGTAACGCTGGCCGTCGCCCAGGTGGCGTACTGGCCGCGTGACCTGACCCCGCAGCCCAGCCAGTACCCCGCTCTGCTCGGGATCCTGATCATCACGGTCGCGCTCGGGTGGCGCCGTCGTCGTCCGCTGATCGCGCTGGCCGGTGCGGCCGCCGGCCTCACGCTCGGGGTGCTGACCGCCCCGGAGGACGCGGTCGTGCTGATGGAGATCACCGACATGATCGCGCTCTACTCGGTGGCCGCCCGCGAGCCCCGGCGGACGTGGCTGGCCGCGCTCGGCGCGCTGGCCGTCTGGCAGCTCGTGTGTGGCGCGTTCGAGTACGGGTTCGGGTCGGAGTACGTGGCCGAGAGCGGGATGACCCTGCTCTGCTACGTGCTCATCGCGGGCTGCGGGGTCGCCCGGAAGCAGTGGCTGGCCGGGCGGGAGCAGGCGGCCGAGGCGCTGCGCCGGGCCGAGAGCGCCCGGCAGGAGGCCGGCGACGGCGAGCGTCGCCGCCTCTCCACCGAGCTGCACGACGTCAGCGCTCACCACCTGACCTCGATCGTCGTCACGATGAACGCCGCTCGCCGCCTCGCCCGCCCGGAGCTGGTCGACGACAGCCTGCGGCTGGCCGCCGACACCGGCCGGGCCGCCCAGGCCGAGCTGCGCCGGCTGCTGACCGACAGTGCGCTGCCGGCCGAGACCCCGCTGGCCGAGCGGTTGAACGAGCTCGCCGACGCGTTCACCCGGCTCGGGCAGCGCGTCCGCGTGGAGGGTGCCGGCTCGGTCGGCGTCCTCCCTCCCGCGGTGGCCGAACTCGCGCACGCGCTCGTCCGCGAGGCGCTGACCAACACCGTCCGCTACGCGCCCGGTGCCGACGTCGGCGTCCGGCTCTCCCTCAGTACCACCGATGCGGACGCCGGTCAGCTGCGCGTCGTCGTCGAGAACGGACCGGGTACCGGCGCTCCGGCGGACGCCGGACGACTCGGATCGGGCCGGGGCCTGGCCGGGCTGCGCCGCCGGACGCAGCTGCTGGGCGGAACCTGGTCGGCCGGCCCGGCCGACGGGGGTCGCTGGCAGGTGGAGGCGACGATGCTGACCACCGCCCGGGGCAGCAGCCGGTGGCGGCACGGCTTCATCGACCTCGGCGTCGTCGCGTTGATGCTCGGCCTGCCGGTCGGCGCCGCGCTCCTGCCCGACCCGTCGCCGCCGCTGGATCTGCGGTCGTGGCTGCTGCTGGCCGTGGTCGTCCCGGTGCACGCGGTGCCGCTGCTCTACCGTCGCCGGGCGCCCTGGGTGGCCTGGGCCGCGGTGTTCGTCACGGTCGCGCTGTGGCCGACCTGGCTGCTCGGCGATTGGCTGCCGCCGTCCGAGCGGATGCAGTACGTGGCGATGTTCGGGGCCTGCGCCGACGTGGTGGCGGTCTACGCGGTCGGCGCGCACGCCCGGCGCAAGTGGCCGAGCCTGCTGGTCGTCCCGGCGTCGAGTGTGGCCCTGGGCACGACGTTCGCGGTCGGCACGGCGGTGTACGGCTGGCAGGACTCCGGTGGCTGGCTGTTCCTCCCGCTGCTGGTCGGGTTGTTCGCGGCCTGCTGGCTGGTGCCGGTCGCGGTCGTGTGGGCGGTGGGCTTCGCGGTGCGGATCCGGCGCGACCGGATCGTCGGCCGGGAAGACGGGGCGGTCGGCGCGGCGGTGGCCGCGGCCGAGGCGGAGGCTCGGGCCGAGCGGGCGCGGCTGGTCGCCGGCCTGCGTGACCAGGTCCTGCAGCAGACCGACCGGGTCGTGACCGCGGCCGAGCAGGGCGACCCGGACCAGGTGCTGGCCGCGGCCCGGGCCGCGCTGGCCGCGATGCGGGACCTGCTCACGGCCCTCGACCCGCCTGCTTCCGCGCCGGCGCTGGCGGCGTCCGCATGATCCGGGTCCTGGTCGTCGAGGATCAGCCGGTGCTCCGCGCGGGTTTCGCGGCGATCGTGGACGCGGAGCCGGACCTGGAGGTCGTCGGCGTAGCCGGCGACGGCGCCGCGGGGGTGGCGCAGGCCGAGGCGCTCGCGCCGGACGTCGTGCTGATGGACATCCGGATGCCGGGCATGGACGGCTTGACGGCCACCCGGCTGCTGACCGGCCGGCCGTCGCCGCCGGCCGTCGTCGTGCTGACGACGTTCGATCTGGACGCCTACGTGTACGAGGCGCTGCGGGCCGGCGCGTCCGGCTATCTGCTCAAGGACGCCGAGCCGGACGAGCTGCTGGCGGCGATCCGGGTGGTCGCCGGCGGTGAGGCGATGCTGGCGCCGCCGATCACCCGCCGGATGATCGCGACGTTCGCGGCCGGCGGCCCGCCGCCGGGCCCGGAGGCGTCGGAAGCGCTGGCGATGCTGACGTCCCGGGAGCGCGAGGTGTTCGTGCTGCTGGCGTCCGGAATGTCGAACGCCGAGCTGGCGGACCAGCTCGGCGTCGGCGTCGGGACCGTGAAGACGCACGTGAACGCGTTGCTGACGAAGCTCGGGGTGCGTGACCGGGTGCAGGCGACGATCCTCGCCTACGACCTCGGGGTGGTGCGCCCCAACTCCTCGTCGTCGAGGCGCGGCGGCGGGTCGTAGCGGCGGAGGCGACGCTTGACCGCGGCGACGTAGCGACGGCGGCGGCGCTCCTTGGCCCAGCCGGCCGCGCGGGCCAGGAACTGAGGGGCGGAAACCGTGACGGGCCGTTCGTTGGCGAGCGTCATGACCCTCCCCTCGTGAGTACTTTCCCTCCGCTTATTGTGCCGTCGATGACAACAGAATGCTGTCAGCTATCTGGCGGACAAAGGGCTCTCACATACTGGACATAAGGAACTCTACGGTACGTTCGACTGCAGGTTCGACGTATTTAGGGCCGTCGTACAGGTCGATGTGGTTCGTGGTGTCGAGCCAGAGGATCTGGGCCGGGCCTTTCGCCCGCTCGAAGACGGTCTGGGCGCCCTCGGGCGAACAGTAGGCGTCGGTCGTCCCGTGGACGACGAGCAGTGGGGTCGGGCCCAGGAAGTCGGCGCCGATGGCCAGGTCGACGGTGATCAGCTCGCGGACGGTGAGCGCGGTGAGGCGGTTGACCCAGGTGTCGGCCTTCGAGCGCTCGGTGCCGTAGTAGGCGAACGGCTCGGGGCCCGCCATCACGGCGGGGACGTCCTCGTCGTCGGAGACCGCGGCGAGGTAGTCGATCCGGCCGGTGCTGTACTGCTCGGCGGCCGTCCCGGCCGCCTGGAGCAGTTGGGCGCGGTAGGCGTCGGCGCCCATCGCCGCGCGCATGGCGGCGGGGTCGTTGTAGCCGCCGGCGATGCAGGCGACGGCCTTGATGCGCGGGTCGAACGCGGCGAACCGGAGCGCGTAGCCACCGCCGAGGCAGATGCCGACCGCGCCGATCCGGTTCTCGTCGACCGCGGGGTGGATCGCCAGCGCGCTGACCGCGTCGCGGAGGTCGGCGAGCTTGCCCGCGGAGTTCTCGTGCTGGCGGGGCTCGCCCTCGCTGGCGCCGAAGTTGCGGTGGTCGAACGCGAGCGTGGCGAACCCGGCCGCGGTGAGTTTCTCGGCGTACAGGCCGACGACCTGTTCCTTGACGCCGGAGAGCGGGCCGGTGAGCACGACCGTGGGCCAGCCGGTCTCCTGGGCCGGTCCGTCGGGGACCCGAAGGGTGCCCTCGAGGGCCAGGCCATCGCTGTGGAACGTGAACGGCGTCATGGCCGACAGTGTGTCAGGGCGGTTGTGCACAGGTCCGATTCCCGCCAGCGTCGGTGGTCTACCGGGGTGCAGGATCGTTCTCGTGACCGCGCTACTCGACCCTGATTTCTGCTACCGCGTCGCGCGTAGCCGCGACGCGCGGTTCGACGGGCAGTTCGTGCTGGCGGTGACGTCCACCGGCATCTACTGCCGGCCGAGCTGCCCGGCGATGACGCCGAAGCGGGCGAACGTCCGCTTCTACACGACGCCGGCCACCGCTCAGGCGGCCGGTTTCCGCGCCTGTCTGCGCTGCCTGCCCGACGCGGCGCCCGGCTCTCCCGACTGGAACCTCCGGGCCGATCTGGTCGGCCGGGCGATGCGGCTGGTCAGCGACGGCGTCGTCGAGCGTGACGGCGTCACCGGGCTGGCCGAGCGGCTCGGCTACTCGGCCCGGCACCTCAACCGGCAGCTGATCGCCGAGCTCGGCGTCGGCCCGCTGGCGCTGGCCAGGGCGCGCCGGGCCCAGATCGCCCGCACGTTGATCGAGACCACCGGCTTGTCGTTCGCCGAGGTGGCGTTCGCGGCCGGGTTCAGCAGCATCCGGCAGTTCAACGACACGATCCGCGAGGTGTTCGCGGCGACGCCCACGGAGCTGCGTTCGAAGCGCGGGCGAGTGGAGTCTTCCGGCCCGGGCGTGATCAGTCTGCGCCTGGCTCATCGGTCGCCGTTCGACGCGGGGGCGCTGTGGGCGTTCCTGGCGCTGCGGGCGGTGCCGGGCGTCGAGGAGATCGACGGCGACACGTATCGGCGAACAGTGCGGCTGCCGCACGGCGTCGGGGTGGTCGCGCTGACGCCGGCCGCCGGGCACGTGCGGGCCGAGCTGGCGCTGGCCGACCTGCGCGATCTCGGCACCGCCGTGCAGCGGTGCCGTCGCCTGCTCGATCTGGACGCCGACCCGGTCGCGATCGACACCGCGCTGGGCAGTGATCCCGTGCTGGGGCCGCTGGTCGCCGCGCACCCGGGGCTGCGCGTCCCGGGGGCGGTCGACGGCGCCGAGATGGCGATCCGGGCCGTGCTCGGGCAGCAGGTCTCGGTGGCCGCCGCGCGCACGGTGGCCGGTCGGCTGGCCGCGGCGTACGGCGAGCCGGTGGAGCCGGACGGCGCCCGGGTCTTCCCGACCGCGGAGGCGCTCGCGGAGCTCGATCCGTCCACGCTGCCGATGCCGGCGAGCCGGGCGCGCTCGCTGGTCGCGCTGTGCAGCGCGCTCGCGTCGGGCGAGCTGGTGCTCGATGCGGGCACCGACCCGGCGGAAGCCGTGTCGGCGCTGGAAGCACTACCCGGAATCGGTCCGTGGACCGCGGGCTACCTCGCCCTGCGCGTCACCGGGGCGCCCGACGTGTTCCTGGCCAGCGACCTGGGCGTCCGCCGGGCCGCCGCGGCGCTCGGGCTGCCCGAGTCCGCGCCGGCGCTCGACGAGTGGGCGCGGCGCTGGCGCCCGTGGCGGTCGTACGCCGTCCTTCATCTCTGGAACTCCCTCTCATCGTGAAAGGCCAAGAAATGTCCGCCTACTACTCCACTGTCGACACCCCGGCCGGCGCGTTCACCGCGATCGAGGCCGACGGAACCGTCCTGGCCAGCGGCTGGACGAGCACGATCGACGATCTCGTCGGGCTGATCCACCCCCGGCTGCGGCCCGCCCAGCTGACGCCGCGCGCCGAGCTGGGCGACGTCACGAAGGCCGTGATCACGTACCACGAGGGCGACGTCAACGCGATCGACGCGGTGCCGGTCCGTCAGGAATCCGGGCCGTTCATGATGGCGGCCTGGGACGCGCTGCGCACGGTTCCGGCCGGCGACCCGGTGACCTACACCGAGTACGCGGCGCTGGCCGGAAACGCGACGGCGGTGCGGGCCGCGGCGATGGCGTGCGCCCGCAACGCGGCCGCGCTGTTCGTCCCCTGCCACCGGGTGCTCCGCCTCGACGGGACGCTCGGCGGCTTCCGGTGGGGCGTCCAGACCAAGCGCTGGCTGCTCGACCACGAAGCCGGTGTCGAGTAGCGGAGTGTCGCTGTCCGGTTTCGTGAGTGGTGCGTGCTTCACTGTGCGGGTTTCGCCTTTGGACTTTGGTTGTGCACAGTGGAGAGTGAGCGCGCATGGTCATGGGGCCTACCCATGCCATCTCCGGAGCCGCCGCCTGGCTGGTCGGCTCCGCGGTGGCGGCCCAACTCGGGGGCTACATGCAGTCCCCGATCGAGCTGACGACCTACACGGTCGCCTGCGCGGGGGCGGCGCTGCTTCCCGATCTCGACACGTCCGGCCGGGTCACCGCCAACAAGGGCGGGGCCACGGTCGCGCGGACGTTCGGCATCGTGTCGCTCTTCCTGGCCGAGTGCGTCGAGAAGGTGTCGCTCGGCGTCTACACGGTGACGCGGTCTCGTCGGGACGCGAAGCGGCGGAACGGGCACCGGACGTTCACCCATACCTGGCTGTTCGCGGCCGGACTGGGGTTCGGCGTCGGGTATCTGGCCGAGCGCTACGGGCGCACCGCAGTGGTGATCGCGCTGTTCCTGCTGTTCGGGCTGGGTATCCGGGGACTGATGGCCGACGCCGCCAAGTCGTCGGGCTGGATCATCGTCACCGCGTTGTCGGCCCTGGCGGCGTACGTGGCGATCGACACGCTGCCGGCCGACCGGGGGTATCCGCTGCTCGGGCTCTCGGTCGGCATCGGCTGCGTGGTGCACACGTTCGGCGACATGATCACGAAGGCCGGGTGTCCGGTGCTGTGGCCGTTGCCGATCCGGGGTAGGCGGTGGCACGAGGTCGGTATGCCCGATCGCATCGCGGTCCGGGCCGGCGGCACGGTCGAGCGCACGGTGCTGGTGCCGGCGTTCACGGTGCTGGCGGTGCTGGGCGTGATCATCGCGGTGCCGGGCGTCGCGGCGCTGCTGAGCCGTGCGCTGTCGCGGCTATCGTCTACATAATGGGACGAGTTTCCTGAATGATGGGACAGCGAGTAGGGTCGGGGGCCATGCAGACTTGGGAAGCCTCGATGTCCGACCGTGGTTCGGAGGCTTCGTACGGGCGGGACCTGCTCGAACTGCTCGCCGCGTTACCCGGCGAGCGGGTGCTCGACCTGGGCTGCGGAACCGGCGATCACGTGGCGCTGCTGCGGTCGCGCCGGGTGGCCGCGGACGGCGTCGACCAGAGCCCGTCGCGGATCGCCAGGGCCGAGGAGAAGTATCCCGACTACCCGTACTTCTCGGTGGCCGACGCCCGGGCGCTGAACGTCGAGGCGTACTACGACGCGGTGTTCTCGAACGCGGTCCTGCACTGGATTCCGGAGCCGGCCGCCGTGGTGGCGTCGGTCGCGTCGGCGCTGCGGCCCGGCGGGCGGTTCGTGGCCGAGTTCGGCGGCGCGGGCAACGTGCGGACGATCGTCGACGCGGCTCAGGACGTCCGGGAGGAGTTCGGGCTGCCGCGGGCGCCGGTGCCGTGGTTCTACCCGACGGTCGGCGAGTACGCGACGGTGGTGGAGGGGGCCGAGCTGGAGGTGCGGTCGGCGTGGCTGTTCGACCGTCCGACGGTGCTCGACGGCACGGAGGGCCTGGCGAACTGGCTGCGGATGCACGCGGAGTTCCTGCTCGAGGGCGTGGACGCGGAGAAGTTCGTCGGTGAGCTGGAGGACCGGGTGCGGGACCGGCTGTGGCGGAACGGGGCTTGGTGGGCGGATTATCGTCGGATCCGCGTAGTGGCGGTGAAGGGCTGAATGGGGATGCCGTCGGAGGGGCGCTGAACGGGGAGTTCGACTTGGCGCCACGCGGTCAGCGTATTTCGGGCGGCTGACGTACACCCGGCCTGGTTACCGTCGAACTCCGTTCGCGGTGCGTGGGGAGGCGCGATGTCCCAGCCGTTGATTTCGGCTCATCGAGGTGGTCCCGAAGGGATCCACCGCCCGAACAGCCTGGAGGCGATCCAGGCTGCCGTGGAACTCGGTGTCGACCTGGTCGAGTTCGACGTCCGCAGAGCGCCGGACGGATCCCTGGCCATCGCCCACGATTCTCTCCTACCGCGCCCCGGAGCCGAGCAGGCGCCGAGCCTACGGTCAGCCCTGGAAGCGATCCAGGGAAGCCGAACGATCGCGCACGTGGACATCAAGGAGACCGGCGACGAAGTCGCCATCGCCGGCCTCTGCGAGCAGTACCTGGGAACCGACGGCTTCTTCGTCACGACGACCGAAGACGAGAGCGTGCGGGTGCTGCGGACTTCGATGCCGCACCTCTCGGTGGCCCTGTCGCTGGGCAAGCTCCCGGCGATCCCCGCGCTGCTGGCCGAGCTCTTCCCGGCCGGCCGAATCGCCCGCTGCTCGCCGACCATGCTGGCCGTCAATCACCGCCTGGCCCGAGCCGGCCTGCTCCGCTGGGCGCACGACCGAGGGCTGCGCGTTCTGGCCTGGACCGTGAACAGTCCGGGGCTGATCCAGTGGGCGAGCGAAGAGCGCCGTTTGTGGGCCTTCACGACCGACCGTCCGCGGTATGCACTGGCTCTACGGGGACAGCAGAACCTACCGCTACCGAGCTGACGCCGTCCGGCGCCGATCGAGCCTTCGTCCGATCCGTCGGCACCTGTGGCGGGCCGCGAGTGTTGCAAAGCAAATGGTCCTGGGCCGACCGCAAGTCAGGCCGACGACGATCCGCGGTTGCTGCCACCGCCGTGTGAGGTGCTGGTCTCTGTCAGAGGGCTCAGCCGACCGCAGAAGCGACCGGACCGGGTCGTGGCCGAAACGAGACGCGCTCGCGTCGTGCGTACCCGAGCCGCAGCGGGATCTCGGCGGCTACCACGGAGCACTCGGACCGGGCCGGTGGCCGCCCGTCTTGAACCCGGTCACCGCGATCGCGACCGGTACGCCGGACGCGCCGTTTTCATCTGGCCGGATCCGGCCGGCCCCCTCTGTTCGCAAGCGAACGTTCCTGTCGTCGGGAGGGCGAACGAGCCTGGGTGTGATTCCGGCGAAGCTGGAGGCACACGGGGAACGGCCCCGAGGACTTCAGGAGGCTGGACGATATGAGCGGCTGCTACGACAACTCGTACGACTACTGCAACGACAACTACTCGTACGACTACGACTGCCGGCCGCGTCGTCGCCACCACAAGCGCCGTCACCACAACGACTGCTGGGACTACAGCTACTGCAGCTGAAATTCCTCACCGCGAAGGGCCCGGAGCGAAACCGCTCCGGGCCCTTCGCCGCGTCGGGATGCTAGTGGTGCAGGATCCGTGGGCCTTATCGGCCAGCGCTCGCCCCGGCCGGCAGTACAAACTCCGCGGTGTGTTCGGCAGTGATCAGCAGCGCCAGTCGCCGCCGCGACGACTGCCCCGAGCCGTGGTCGCTGGGCCATTGAGCTGCCCCTCCTGGCGGATGTCTCTGATCCGACCCCCTGCCTGGCGTGCCGGTGAGCCCGATTCGAGGACAGGTGATCAACGCACGTGCTTGCAGACCGGACAGGAACTGCGCCGCCAGTCCCGATCTCGAAGATCCGGACCCCGCCATCCAATCTCGTCACAAACCCGCTCCCGGCCACGACCGGCCCACCGTGTTCGCAAGGGAACGTTCCCGCCGTTACGCGGCCGAACGAACCCACACCCGATCCCCGCGAAGCTAATGACACACGGGGAACACGCCCCAACAGAACATCACGGAGGCTGGACGACATGAGCGGCTGCTACGACTACCAGTACGACTGCAACGACTACTCGTACGACTACGACTGCCGGCCGCGTCGTCGCCACCACAAGCGTCGTCACCACAACGACTGCTGGGACTACAGCTACTGCAACTGAAGCCCCCACGAAAAGGCCCGGAGCGAAACCGCTCCGGGCCTTTTCGTGTGCGAAACGTCGAACAGTCCACGCGAGCTCCGACCCCCTCCTGCAAGCTGTGCCGACGAGGCACGGCGTCAACTCGGAGGTCGGACATGGCACGAGCAGTGGTGCACTTCGAAATCATCGGCAAGAACCCGGCAGCGCTACGGACCTTCTACGCCGAACTGTTCGGCTGGGAGTACAACGTCGGCGACGCCTCCAGCGACCTCGTCTCGGACCCGGGCCAGTACGGCTTCATCGACGGCGCCTCCACCGAGAACCCCAGCCCGATCAACGGCGGCATCGGCGGCGGCCCCGGGCACTCTCCGCACGTGATCTTCTACGTCGGCGTACCAGACGTCGAACAAACGTTGCGGGACGCCGAGCGGCTCGGTGGGAAGCGTTTGCTGGAGTCCACGGCGAACGGCCCGATCGCGGTCGGGCACTTCTCCGACCCGGAGGGCAACGTGGTCGGAATCGCCGGCCCGATCCGGCCGGAGGCCCGATGAAGTACCTGGTCCTGATCTACGGCAACCCACTCACCTGGGCACACCCGATCTACCTCAACGACCCGGCCTTCCTCGCCCTGCCGCCGGCCGAGCGCGCCGCGATCCACGACCGAGCCGAAAAACTCCGGGACGCGATCACCGAGTCCGGCGAGCTCCTCGGCGGCGAGATGCTCGATGCACCCACGACAGCCCGTACCGTTCGCGTCCGAGCTCGCCAGAAGATCGTGACCGACGGTCCCTACGCCGAGACGAAAGAACAACTCGCGGGCTTCGTGATCCTCGACTGCGCGACTCCCGAGCGCGCCGCCGAGATCGCCGCCGCGATTCCCGACGCCCGCTTCACCGGAATCGAGCTCCGCCCGATGATCTGACGCCGAAGCTCAATGAGAATCGATCTGACGCCGAAACTCCATGCGAATCGTTTCGCACCCGGAGCCCCCTGTCACCCCCTCGGTCCACAATCCGTCCGCGCACCCTTCACCCCCGTACCCCTCCGTAATCTCCAACCGTGCCCACCCCCCAGGAGCTCTTCGAGCGCTACATCTACGCCGGCCTGACCAGGAACGCCGAGCTCCAGGCCGGCCTCTTCGCCGTCGACGGTGTCTACGAAGCCCCCCTCACCCCGAGCCGCGCCCAGGGCCGCTCCGCGATCCAGGCCCACCTTGCCGCACTCCACGCGACCCTCACGACCACCCCGCCGCCGACCGACATCCGGTACGTCCCGCACCAGACCATCGACCCCGCGATTTTCATCGCCGAGACCGACGCCATGATCGGCGACGTACCGATGTCTCTCGTCCACATCGTCCGGACCGCGAACGGCGAAATCACCCACCTCCGCGACTACTTCCAGTGACCGAGCTCGCCGGGGCGCGGCTGCTCCTCCGCCCGTTCCGGCCCACCGACGAGGCGGCCGTCCACCGCTACGCGTCGGACCCCGAGGTCACCCGCTACACCGACTGGGGCCCCAACACCCCCGAGGAGACCGCCGAGTTCGTCCGGTCCGTCGTGGACCCGCTGCCGTCGATCCATCCGTTCGCCGTCGTCGTCCGGGCGGAGGACGAGTTGATCGGCGCGGCCGAGGTCCGCGTCCTCGCCGACCGCGGCGAGCTCGGCTACACGCTGGCCCGCCCCTGGTGGGGCCGCGGCTACGCGACCGAGGCGACGACGCTGCTCGTCGACCACGCCTTCGGCACCCTCGGCCTGCACCGGATCGACGCGACCTGCGACCCGGACAACCTCGCCTCCGCGCGGGTCCTCACCAAGGCCGGGTTCCGGCCGGTCGGCCGGCTCCCCGACCACCTCCTCGTGCGCGGACGGTGGCGCGACTCGTTGCTGTTCCGCCTCGAACCTTGATCACCGTTCGACGTCGATCAGATCGACGACGATGAGCGCGCACACGACGGCCGCGATCAGCAGCGCGGCGACGGCCAGCGGAACACCGGCCCACGTGCTGGCCGCCGCCACCAACGCCAGCACCCCGGCGACGCCGAACCGGAGCAGATACGACCGCGACGAGTCCAGCCCGCTCTGCAGCGCCCCCACCGTGACCAGCGCGACCGCCACCGGCACGGCCAGCGCGAACGCCGCACCCGCGGCCGGCAGCTCGCTGTGGTGCGTCGCGGTCTCGGCCACGACCTCGATCCCGGCCCCGACCGCGGCCAGCGCCGCGAACACCGCGTAGTGCGCGTACCCCCAGACGAACGACACCCGGGACGTTCCCCGCAGGCCCTCCTCGGCCGGACGCGTGAAGTACGACCACCACAACCCGAAGATCACCAGCAACCCGGCCAGCGCGACGCCGAGCAGGCTCCACGACACACCCTCGCTGATCGCGGCCTGGATCGTCACGGTCGCGCCCAGCACCCCCTCGCCCAGGACGAGCAGCGTGAACAGACCGTAGCGCTCGGCGATGTGGCCGGGGTGCCAGGTCGTGACGCCGGTCCGTTCGGCCCAGATCGGCACCGCGATCTCGGCCGCCGCCAGCACGAAGAAGCCGACGAAGCCCCACGGGTCGGGCAGCAGCAGACGCAACACCCAGCAGACCTGGACGAGCGCGAGCCCGCCGGCGTACCGGAGGGCGGTCGTCCGATCGCCCGGGCAGCTGACCGCGACCCGCAGCCAGAGCCCGATCTGCGGCAGCCGCATGATCAGGTAGCCGACCGTCACGATGCCGAAGTCCTCGTGCTCGAACGCCTGCGGGATGCCGGCCGCCAGCACCAGCACGCCGGCGATCTCGACCAGCGTGAGCAGCCGGTGCGGGACGTCGTCCGGGTCGTACGCGGACGCGAACCAGGTGAAGTTCATCCACGCCCACCAGATGGAGAAGAACACCATCAGGTAGTTCAGCAGCTGGGGATAGAGGTGCTCCTCGATCAGCGCGTGGTGCAGCTCGGACGCGGCCGACGCGATCGCGACCACGAAGCAGAGGTCGAAGAGCAACTCGAGCGGTGTGGAGGCGCGGTGGGCCTCGTTCGGGTCGCGGGCGACGATCGGCGACCGCCAGGGCCTGCTCACACGTGCTGTAGTCATCGATCTCCCCGGTCGGACGTGGTTCGGCAGCTTATCCGTACCGACCGGGGAGATCGCTGCCTACGCCGCCTTGGTGACGATCGCGGCCCGCACGGCGGAAACGAGATCGCCGGGTACGTCGACGAGGCCGTGGTCCTGGCGGGCGTGCTGCGCCACGAGCGCGAGGATCTCGTCGTCGCTGTCGCCGACAAAGACGGCCGTGCAACCGCTGACGACGTCACCGCAGGCGAAGTGCTTCATTCCGTACCTCCAAGGGGGAGCAGACCCCCTGGAGATCGACCGCCCGACGAACCGGTTTAGTGGTCCTCGGCCCGGGCTTTCACGACGTGCCTGGTCAGCTCGTCGACCAGCGCGATCCCGATCACCTGACCCCAGGAGTCGGTGCACACGACCGGGTCGAACCGGTGCTCGGCCGAGCGGGTCAACGCGCGCAGCAGCACGTCGTCGGCCGCGTCGGAGGCCAGCACGCGCAGGCTCACCGGCAGCTTCCGCATGACGCCGTCCCGCGGGTCCGGCGCGACCATCTCGACCGGCGACCCCGACCGGTCGACGATCACCAGCGGCTCCGGCTCCGGCTGGGGATCGGGCGAGTCGCACCGATCGGCGGTGGTCACCGTCACTTTGCTGATCATCACGCTGGCGATCGCGTCGGTCACCGCGACCCGGCTGGTCTCGGCCAGCACCCGCGCCCGCACCTCGTCGGCCAGCGGGAGCATCTCGTCGGCCGGGCGACCGAGCAGCCAGCCCTGCCCGAGCGGAACGCCCATCCGGCAGAACGTGGCCAGCTCGCCGACGGTCTCGATGCCCTCGGCCAGCAGCCACGCGTCCAGGCGGCCGGCGAACTGCCCGAGCAGCTCGGCCAGCGCGGCCCGCGCCGGGTCCCGGTCGGCTCCGGCCACGAGCGCCCGGTCGAGCTTCACCAGCTGCGGCCGGAGCTCCAGGATCTGCTGCAGGCCCGCGTAACCGCTGCCCGCGTCGTCCACCGCGATCAGGGCGCCGGCCGACCGCAGGCGGCGGGTTTCGGTCGTGATCGACTCCAGGTCGCCGAAGGCGACGTGCTCGGTCAGTTCGACGACGACGCGCGAGAGCTCGGACACGCTGGCGAACGCCTCGTCGAGCTCCGGCGTACCCAGCAGGTGCGGGCTGACGTTGACGGTCAGGAACGCGTTCGGCGGCAGATCGTCCAGGCGGGTGAGGGCCCGGGCGATGACGACGCCCTCGAGCGCGGGTCCGAGCCCGTTCTCCTCAGCGGCGCCGAACCACTGATCGGGGGAGAGGCGGTCGCCGATGCCCGGCACCGGGGCGTCGATGCGCGCGAGGGTCTCGTAGCCGGCAACCGTGCCGCGGGCCAGGTCGGCGATCGGCTGGAACACCACCCGGATCTGCTCCGGCTCGGCCAGCACACCGGTGATCGCCCGCCGCCAGGCCAGCTGACGCCGGATCGCCGCCGGGTCCGGCGGCATCGTCGGCCGGGACCGGTTCTTCTGGCCGCCCCACCAGGACGACGCGTCGTCCAGCGGGTCGTAGTCGGACCCGGTCGTGAGACCGGTGACCAGCTCAGTGCTCATCCGGCCGGCTTCCCACCTCAGCGCGCATGCTGACACCCCGGGTGGCTCATCGGCAGAAAAGACAAAACCTGAGAGATGCGGACTTTTGGGTCCGTGCTCTCTCAGGTTTCGTGGGTTTCAGCCCAGGGCCGATGCGGGCGGCCTGAGCTCAGGCGATCAGGCCTCGGCCGTCTCCTCGGACTCGGCGGCCTGCTTGCGCACCTCGTCCATGTCCACCGCGCGGGCCTGGCCGATCAGGTCGTCCAGCGCGTCGCCCGGCAGCGCGCCCGGCTGCGCGAACAGCACCACGCGGTCCCGGACGATCATCAGCGTCGGAATCGACCGGACGTCGAACGCCGCCGCGAGCTCCTGCTGGGCCTCCGTGTCGACCTTGCCGAACACGATGTCGTCGTGCTGCTCGGACGCCTTCTCGAAGACCGGGGCGAACTGCCGGCACGGCCCGCACCAGGACGCCCAGAAATCGACCAACGTGATGCCGTCGCGGGACAGCGTCTCGTTGAAGTTGTCGGTGGTGAGTTCCACCGTGGCCATCAAAATCTCCCTCGGTTGTTCCGCCCGTCCATCGTGACAACGCAGGCGTCGGTCAGAACCTTCCTGGCTCTTGGGTGCCCGATTCCGCGCGGATGGAACACTGTTGACGTGTCTCTTACCGTCGTGGGCGCTGCGATCATCAACGACCGCGGGCAGGTTCTGGCTGCCCAGCGGGCCGAGCCCGATCGGCTGGCCGGAGGCTGGGAATTCCCCGGCGGCAAGGTCGAGCCGGGCGAGCGCGACGAGGCCGCCCTGGTCCGGGAGTGCCGCGAGGAGCTCGGCGTCGAGGTCGAGGTCGGCGAGCGCCTCGGTCCGGACATCCCGCTCGCCCTCGGCCGCGGGGTCCTCCGCGTGTGGCTGGCTCGCGCGCTCGGTGAGCCTGCGGCTCTCGAGCACGCCGCCCTTCGGTGGTTGGACGCCGACTCGCTGGACGACGTGCCGTGGCTGCCTGCCGACGCGCCGTTGATCGAGGAGCTGCGCACGCGTCTGCAGGCCGTGTGACGTGCCGGTCCTCATGACGACGACGCTCGTCCACGCGCCGGTCGAGCTGGTGTTCGACCTGGCCCGGGACGTGCGGGAGCACACGTCGGCGATGGCGCACACGGGGGAGCGGGTCGTGGCGCCGGGGCGGCTCTCGGGGTTGCTGGACGCCGGGGACCTGGTGTGTTTCCGGGCTCGGCACTTCGGGCTGTGGCTCGGGCTGGACGCGCGGGTGGTCTCGATGGAGGCGCCGACGACGTTCTCGGACGAGCAGGTGCGCGGGCCGTTCGCATCGCTGCGTCACGACCACTTCTTCGCGCCGACCGGGGCCGGGACGCTGGTGACCGACCGGATCGGGTGGCGGTCGCCGCTGGGGCCCGTGGGCCGGTTGGCCGACGAGGTCGCGGTCCGGCGTCAGCTGTTGGGGATCCTGACGGCGCGGAACACGCACCTGAAGCGTCGGGCGGAGATCCTGGCCGCGGGATCGGCCGCGTAGCGGGCCGTGGGCCGCAGCCGCGGTTGCGGCCCGGCGGTCAGGGGAGGGCTCGGGACTTGGCCAGGGCGGCGGCGGCCAGTTGCACCGCGGAGTTGCGGGTGCGCTCGCCGAGGCGCCACGGTTCGATCGTCGAGCCGGTGGCGAGGTGGCGGTCGTAGGGCAGCAGCGCGGGCACCACGCCGAACGGGGCGAACGCCTCCGCGGTGCGGTTCAGGTCGATGGCGGCCGCCTGCGGCGACATCGCGGTCAGCGCGACCAGCGTCTGGGGCAGCCGGTGCGGGCCCCACTCGCGGATCCACTCCAGCGCGCGCCGGGCCGACACGACGCCGTCGACGCTGGCCGGGGTGGCCAGCACGATCGAGTGGGCGTCGGCCAGCACGGACTGGTTCAGCGGCGTCACCATGCCGGCACCGGCGTCGATGACCGTCACCGCGAAGTAACGGCTGATGCCGTGCACGACGCCGAGGTACGCGTTCGGCGGGACCACCTCGGGCGCGGCCGAGCCGCGCTCGCCGGAGAGCACCCAGGCGCCGGACTGGCTCCGACCGAGGCAGCGCTCGGCCTCGTCGAGGGTCGACCAGACGCGCGGGACCTTGCCGAGGCCCGACAACGACGTCGGCGACGACGCCCCGAGGCGCAGGCCCAGCGAGCCGAGGTCGGGGTCGGCGTCGACGGCCAGCACGCGGTCGCCGCGGTGGGTCGCGTAGGCGCTGACCAGGAGTGCGGCGACCGTGCTCTTGCCCGATCCGCCGCGGATGCCGAGGACGGCGATGCGCCGGGTGACGGTGATCGGCTGGCTCAGCTCGTGCGCGACGCCGGCGGACTCGCGGGCCGCGCGGCCGGAGTTGAGGCTGGTCTTGAGGCGCTGGAGGCGGTTGTCGGCGTGCTCGGGCATCGGGAGCAGGCCGTCGGGGGTCCAGGTGGCCTGGACCGGGGTCGCGTCGGGGCCGAAGACCTTGGAGGGCTGGGGGGCGTAGTTGGCCGGCTGGGCCGGGACGGCTGGGAGCCCCGCCTGCGGCGCGTACTGCGGCGGCGGAAAGGCCGGACCCGCCTGGGGCCCGCCCGGTTGCGCGGAAAAGCCCGGTTGCGCGGGAAAGCCCGGTTGGGCGGGAGGCCCGGACTGCGGATACCCCGGCTGCGGAGGCCCCGACTGCGGGACCGGCGCCGGCGGGAACGCCGGCTGCGGAAACGCCGACTGCGGGGGCGCCGGGGGGAAGCCGGGCGCCTCGGGCTGCGCAGGCGGGTAGCCGGGCGGCGGGAACGCCGGGGGAGCCCCCTCCGATTGCGGAAAGACCGGCTGGGTCGCGTCCGACTGCGGGGGGCCGGACTGCGGGAACGCCGACGGCGGGTAGCTCGGCGCATACTCCGGAGCCGGCGGACCAGCCTGCGGAGGAACCGGATAGTTCGGGTCGGCCGGCGGCGCCGGATACCCCGCGCTGTCGAGCACCGGCCCAGAACCACCGCTCAGCGCCACCCCGAGCTCAGCCGGGTTGACCACCACCGTCTCGGACGCGCCAGCACCTGACTCGGCAGCGCCTGACTCGGCAGCGTCGTCAGGCGGGACGCCTAATACCGTCCCCGGCCAGTCCTGGCGCGCGTCGTGGGAACTCGTCACGGCTCGGGCCTCTCCGTCCTCTACGGTACGGAATCAGACTAACCAGGAGATCCAGCCTCATGGCCAATTCCCTGGTCACTGCACCCGAGCCAACGGGGCCCCGGGGCGGTACCGCCCCGAGACCCCGACGCCGATCAGCTCTTGCGGCGGCCGATCTTCGAGCCCAGCCACGTGATCGGGTCGTACTTCCGATCCACCACGCGTTCCTTCATCGGGATGATCGCGTTGTCGGTGATGTGGATGTGCTCCGGGCACACCTCACTGCAGCACTTCGTGATGTTGCAGTACCCGATGCCCTGCTCCGCCTGCGCGAATTCCTTCCGGTCGGCCCGGTCGTCCAGCGGGTGCATGTCGAGCTCGGCCGCCCGGATGAACAACCGGGGCCCGGAGAACTCCGGCTTGTTCTCCTCGTGATCCCGCACCACGTGACACGTGTTCTGGCACAGGAAGCACTCGATGCACTTCCGGAACTCCTGCGACCGCTCGACGTCGACCTGCTGCATCCGGTACTCGCCCGGCTCGACGCCCGGCGGCGGCGCGAACGCCGGCATCTCGCGGGCCTTCTCGTAGTTGTACGAGACGTCCGTGACCAGATCCCGGATCAGCGGGAACGTCCGGATCGGCGTCACCGTGACGGTCTCGGCCTCGTCGAACGTCGACATCCGGGTCATGCACATCAGCCGCGGCTTGCCGTTGACCTCGGCCGAACACGACCCGCACTTGCCGGCCTTGCAGTTCCACCGGACGGCCAGGTCCGGCGTCTGGGTCTGCTGCAGCCGGTGGATGACGTCGAGCACGACCTCACCCTCGTTGACCTCGACCTCGTAGTCGTGCAGTGCGCCGTCGGCCTCGGTCGCGGTGATCGTCTCGTCGGGACGGCCGGCGCCGCGCCAGACCCGGAACTTCGCCTGGTACCCCATCAGCCCCTGCTCCCCTCGGAGTGACTCCTGCCGACCGCGTCCCCGGTCGCACTGCGCTCGTCCGCGACCGTCTCCGGCGACGTCTCGGTGCGCGACGAATCGTCGGCCGGTTGACGCGCGGCCGCGACGACCGGGGCCGGTGCATCCGGTTCCGAGGCCAGCACGGTCAGCTCGTCCTCGGTGAGGTACTTCGAGAGCTCCGAACGCTCGAACAGGCTGAGCAGCTCGACCGGCATCGTCGGCAGCGGCTGCTCACGCACGGCCACCTCGGACTGCTCCTTCACCAGCGAGCAGATCAGGTTGCGCTTGCGCCACTCGGCCGACATCTCCGGGAAGTCGTCGCGGGTGTGGCCGCCGCGGCTCTCCTCGCGGATCAGCGCGGCCCGGGCCACGCACTCGGCGACGACCAGCAGGTTCCGCAGGTCGAGGGCCACGTGCCAGCCCGGGTTGTAGGTGCGCCCACCGGCGGCCGCGACCGACTGCGCCCGCTCACGAAGCTCGACGAGCGTGGTCAGCGCCTGCTCGATCTCTCCGGCCCGCCGGATGATGCCGACCAGCTCGTGCATCGTCTTCTGCAGGTCGAGCTGCACCGTGTAGGGGTTCTCGCCCCCCTCCCGGGACAGCGGCGCCAGCGCGAAGGCCACCGCGTCGTCGACGTCGGTGTCGAGCACCGCCGGGCGACCGTCGAGCCCGAGAACGTAGGCCGCCGCTCCCGCGCCGGCCCGGCGTCCGAATACCAGCAGGTCGGAGAGGGAGTTCCCACCGAGGCGGTTGGATCCGTGCATGCCGCCGGCCACCTCGCCGGCCGCGAAGAGGCCGGCTACGCCGACCGCGGCCGCGGTGTCGGGTTCGACCTCGACCCCGCCCATCACGTAGTGACAGGTCGGCCCGACCTCCATCGGCTCCGCCGTGATGTCGACGTCGGCCAGCTCCTTGAACTGGTGATACATCGACGGGAGCCGACGCCGGATCTCGTCGGCCGGCAGCCGTTTGGAGACGTCCAGGTAGACGCCACCGTGCGGGGAGCCGCGCCCGGCCTTGACCTCGGAGTTGATCGCCCGGGCGACCTCGTCGCGGGGGAGCAGCTCGGGGGGACGCCGGTTGTTGTCGGCGTCGGTGTACCAGCGGTCGGCTTCTTCCTCGGTGGTCGCGTACTTGTCTTTGAACACGTCCGGGATGTAGTCGAACATGAAGCGCTTGCCCTCGGAGTTCGTGAGGACACCGCCGTCGCCGCGCACCGACTCGGTCACCAGGATGCCTTTGACCGACGGCGGCCAGACCATCCCGGTCGGGTGGAACTGGACGAATTCCATGTTGACGAGCGTCCCGCCGGCCCGCAGGGCCAGCGCGTGCCCGTCGCCGGTGTACTCCCAGGAGTTGGACGTCACCTGGAACGACTTGCCGATCCCGCCGGTGGCCAGCACCACCGCGGGGGCGTCGAACCGCAGGAACCGGCCGTCGTCTCGGGCATAGCCGAAGGCCCCGGCGATCCGGTCGCCGTCCTTGAGCAGCGTCGTGACCGTGACCTCGTGGAACACCCGCAGGTAGGCCTCGTAGTCACCGTGCTCGCGCTGGTCGTCCTGCTGCAGGCTGACGATCTTCTGCTGCAGCGTCCGGATCAGCTCCAGGCCGGTGCGGTCACCGACGTGCGCGAGCCGCGGGTACTCGTGGCCACCGAAGTTGCGCTGGCTGATCTTGCCGTCCTTGGTGCGGTCGAACAGCGCACCGTAGGTCTCCAGCTCCCAGATCCGCTGGGGTGCCTCGCGAGCGTGCAGCTCGGCCATCCGCCAGTGGTTGAGGAACTTGCCCCCGCGCATCGTGTCGCGGAAGTGGACCTGCCAGTTGTCGCGGCTGTTGACGTTGCCCATCGCGGCCGCGGCGCCGCCCTCGGCCATGACCGTGTGGGCCTTGCCGAACAGCGACTTGCAGATGATCGCCGTCCGCAGGCCCTGCTGGCGGGCCTCGATCGCGGCCCGCAGCCCGGCCCCGCCGGCCCCGATCACCACGACGTCGTACTCGTACTTCTCAATTTCAGTCATCGAAGATCACCCGACGAATCGCAGATCGGAGAACCAGCCGGCCGAGACCGCCATCACGTAGAAGTCCGTGACCGCGAGCGTCGCCAGCGTCGTCCAGGCCAGGCCCATGTGGTGGCCGTTGAGCTTGGACACGAACGTCCAGGCGCGATACCGGACCGGGTGCTTGGAGAAGTGCTTGAGCTTCCCGCCGACGATGTGCCGGCAGGAGTGGCAGGACAGCGTGTAGGCCCAGAGCGCCACGACGTTGCCGACCAGGATCAGGTTGCCCAGCCCGAAGCCGAAGCCGCCGGGCGAGTGGAACGACTGGATCGCGTCCCAGGTGTTGATCAGCGAGATCAGGAACGCGGCGTAGAACGCGTACCGGTGGGCGTTCTGGCCGAGCAGCGGGAACCGGGTCTCACCGGTGTACTTCGTGTGCGGCTCGGAGACCGCGCAGGCCGGCGGCGACAGCCAGAACGACCGGTAGTACGCCTTCCGGTAGTAATAGCAGGTCAGCCGGAACAGCAGCAGGAACGGCAGGCTGAACGCGGCGAACGGAATGAACCAGACGTCCGGCAGCACCCGCCCGAAGTGTGCGCTCTCCGGCACGCAGCCATTGGAGACGCAGGGCGAATAGAACGGCGTCAGGTAGTGGTAGTCGTCGACCCAGTACCACTTCTGCATGAATGCCCGCACGGTCGCATAGGCGACCCAGGCCACGAGGCCCAGCACGGTCAGCAGGGGGGCCAGCCACCATCTGTCGGTGCGCAGCGTCCGGACGCGTATCTTGGCGCGTTCTCGGGGCTGGGAACTGGCGGGGGAGACTGCCGGGGGAATAGGGGGTGCACTCATGCCTGGGGTGGCTCCTGTGAAGTTTTCGTCGTGACCTACCGGTGACCGCCGAGGCCTTCGTCGTCGCAATCGCGCCAGAGATCCGGTGGATATGGCGTATCGGACACGTAGTGCAGCCGGGTCTCGGCTGTTGCTCCGGCGGGGGCGGGTGGCAGGTCGCCGAGTTCGTCGAGGTCTTCGACGAGCCGGCGGACGTCACTCACCAGGCGCCGGACGCCGAGCGTCTCGGCGTGATGGGCCTGTAGCCGGCTCACTGCGCGTTCCAGCTCGACCAGCGCGCGCCGGACCTGCGGGAGGTCCGGATCGAGCTGGGTCGAGGTTGTGGCTCCGCTTTCACGCACCGACATCGTGACCACCTCCGTGGCGCCCCAACGCGCCTACGGGACGCCGGGCAAGTCAGCCCGCCGGCGCCCCATTGCGCGTCGACCCTACGTATCGGCAGTCTGCCGTGATCCATCCCACACGGGAAGCGTTTACGCGTATCCGGCGTGCCGCCGATCGGACTTGATCGTGCAAAGTCCGGTTCCGTCATGAACGACGCTGCCGGTCGGGCTCGACCGGCGTGCAACGTAGAATAGGTATTGCCCGGTGTCGAGAATGTCGCGGGCGCAACCCGAAAACCTCAGGAGCGTCCTCGCATGTCCGCCCACTCCGACGACACGGTGCTCTCCCGCCGCGACGATCTGCGCAACGTCGCGATCGTCGCCCACGTCGACCACGGCAAGACCACGCTGGTCGACGCCATGCTCTGGCAGTCCGGCGCGTTCAGCGCCCACCAGAAGGAACAGGGCGACGTCGACGACCGGGTCATGGACTCGATGGACCTCGAGCGCGAGAAGGGCATCACGATTCTCGCGAAGAACACCGCGGTGCAGTACGGCGACACGACGATCAACATCATCGACACCCCCGGCCACGCCGACTTCGGCGGCGAGGTCGAGCGCGGGCTGTCGATGGTCGACGGCGTGCTGCTGCTGGTCGACGCGTCCGAGGGTCCGCTGCCGCAGACCCGGTTCGTGCTCCGCAAGGCCCTCGAGGCCAAGCTGCCGGTGATCCTCGTCGTCAACAAGGTCGACCGGCCCGACTCCCGCATCGCCGAGGTCGTCGACGAGGCCTACGAGCTGTTCCTCGACCTCGACGCCGACGAGCACCAGATCGAGTTCCCGATCGTCTACGCGAGCGCGAAGGCCGGGCGGGCGTCGCTGGAGCGGCCCGCGAACGCGAGCCTGCCCCAGGAAGAAGACCTCAAGCCGCTGTTCGACGCGATCCTGCAGACGATCCCGGCGCCGAAGTTCGACCCGAACGTGCCGCTGCAGGCGCACGTCACCAACCTCGACTCGTCGCCGTACCTGGGCCGCCTGGCGCTGTGCCGGGTCCATAACGGCACGATCAAGAAGGGCCAGCAGGCCGCCTGGTGCCGCACCGACGGGTCGATCGAGCGGGTCAAGATCACCGAGCTGCTCATGACCGACGCGCTCGAGCGCAAGCCGGTCGAGTCGGCCGGCCCGGGCGACATCATCGCGATCGCCGGTATCCCCGAGATCACGATCGGCGAGACGCTGGCCGACCCGGACGACCCGCGCCCGCTGCCGGTCATCACGGTCGACGAGCCGAGCATCTCGATGACGATCGGTATCAACACCTCGCCGCTGGCCGGTGAGAGCGGCAAGAAGCTGACCGCCCGCCTGGTGAAGAGCCGCCTCGACGCCGAGCTGGTCGGTAACGTCAGCATTCGCGTACTGAACACCGAGCGGCCCGACACCTGGGAGGTCCAGGGCCGGGGCGAGCTCCAGCTCGCGGTGCTCGTCGAGATCATGCGCCGGGAGGGCTTCGAGCTGACCGTCGGCAAGCCCCAGGTCGTCACCAAGGAGATCGACGGCAAGGTGCACGAGCCGATGGAGCGGCTGACCATCGACATCCCCGAGGACTACCTCGGCGTGGTGACCCAGCTGATGGCCCTGCGCAAGGGCCGGATGGAGCAGATGGTCAACCACGGCACCGGCTGGGTCCGGATGGAGTACCTGGTGCCGGCCCGTGGCCTGATCGGGTTCCGTACCGAGTTCCTCACCGACACCCGCGGTACCGGCCTGCTGCACCACGTCTTCGAGAAGTACGAGCCCTGGCACGGCGAGCTGCGCACCCGTCCGACCGGGTCGCTGGTCGCCGACCGGCGCGGGCCGACCACCGGCTTCGCGCTGGCGAACCTGCAGGAGCGGGGCGTGATGTTCGTCGGCCCCGGCACCGAGGTCTACGAGGGAATGATCGTCGGTGAGAACTCCCGGGCCGACGACATGGACGTCAACCCCACCAAGGAGAAGAAGCTGACGAACATGCGTCAGTCCTCGGGTGACGTGCTGGTCCCGCTGATTCCGCACCGGCAGATGTCGATGGAGCAGGCGCTCGAGTTCTGCCGCGAAGACGAGTGCATCGAGGTCACTCCGGCGACCGTGCGGATCCGGAAAGTCGTTCTCTCCGCCCACGAGCGCGAGAAGACCCGCGGACGTCGCAAGTGGGCGAACCCGCCCGCGTGATCGTTGAACAATGAACGGCCCGGTCGCGATGCGACCGGGCCGTTTCTGTTAGCTGATTGATACCTCGGGTAAATCCGTAGACGTCCTGCTACCCGCTGTCGCGTCGCCGCTGCGCTCGTGATTGAGCTGTTACACGATTGTGGGCACTTGCCGCCTCGCCGTTATGAACATTCGCGTAGCTTTTCGGCGGGGCGGCGCAGAACGGCATGTGCACGTCACAACAGGGACGACCCTCGCGGGTCGTCCGCGCAGCCGCGTCTTCACTCCGCTTCACGCCCAGTGTGGGCCGCTTCGGCAAGGAAGGAGAACGCCAACGATGAGCTCTGTCGGCGGCGATCGGTCCGCGACGGAGGCCGCGGGCAACCTCAGTGGCCCAGGTCCCGTCCTGCCGCTCGACACGGAGGCCGTGCTCGCACCGGCGTCCGGCGACGAGCCCGGTGAGGCCGGCGGTGACGCGCCCAAGATCCAGGGCCGCTCACCCGGACAACTCGCCTGGGCCCGCCTGCGACGGGACAAGGTCGCGGTCGCCAGTGCCGTTGTACTGGTGTTCTTCGTCCTGGTGGCGATCTTCGCAGACCTGATCGTGTCTGCCTACGGAATTAACAAGGACCAGCTCTTCCAGAACCAGCTCGACTCGCTGGGCTACCCGCTCGGCTACCTGGGCGGCGTCAGCGGGGATCACTGGTTCGGGCTGGAACCGCAGCTGGGCCGGGACATCTTCGTCCAACTCGTCTTCGGGGCCCGTACGTCGCTCGGGATCGCGCTCGCGGCCGCTCTGCTGAGCACGGTCGTCGGCGTCATCCTCGGGCTCGTCTCGGGATTTCTCGGCGGCTGGGTCGACTCGGTGATCAGCTGGATCACCGACCTCCTTCTGGCGTTCCCGTTCATCATCTTCTCGCTCGCCGCGATTCCGATCATCAACACGTTGATCACCGGTTCCGTGCAGAAACAACCGAGCGTGGAATCACGGATCTACGTCGTCGTCGGAGTGCTGGTGACGTTCGGGTGGATGAGCACTTCGCGTCTCGTCCGCGGTCAGGTTCTCTCGCTGCGCGAACGCGAGTTCGTGGACGCCGCCCGGGCGGCCGGCGCCGGAACCCGGCACATCATTTTCCGTCAGCTGTTGCCGAACCTGTGGGCGCCGATCCTGGTGACGTTCTCGTTGGCGGTGCCGCAGTACGTCACCACCGAGGCGGCATTGTCGTTCCTCGGAATCGGCGTCACCGAGCCGGTGCCGGACTGGGGACGGATGATCTTCCGCTCGACCAGCTTCGTGTCCGCCGACCCGGCGTACGCGTTCTTCCCCGGCATTGCTCTGTTCTTGCTCGTGCTCGCGTTCAACCTCTTCGGTGATTCGCTGCGCGATGCACTTGATCCCCGGTCTGCGCGATGACCGGTCAGTACGGGCTGAACCCCACCGGGTGCCCGAAGGAAAGAGAGGTCCTCGTGCGACGACCAGTACGGACGCTGAGCGTCGGCATCCTCGCGGTGGTGCTCGCCGCTGCAGGATGCAGCAAGAACACCGGTGACGACAACGCCACTGGGAGCGATCAGAAGGCGACCACGCAGACCGCCACGCTGGCTGACAACTCCGACGGACCCGCTCCCGAGGTGCCCGGTGCCAAGAAGGGCGGCACCGTCACGATCTACACGAGCGGCGACTTCGAGCACATCGACCCGCAGCAGAACTACGTCGTGCCGGCCCAGACGACCGGTACGAACCTGCTGTACCGCTCGCTCACCACCTACCGGGAGAACGGCGACGGCAAGCTGGAGGTCGTGGGCGACCTGGCCACGAACACCGGCGAGGAGTCCAACGGCGGTAAGACCTGGAAGTTCACGCTGAAGGACGGCCTGAAGTACGAGGACGGCACGGCGATCACGGCCAAGGACGTCGCGTACGGCATCGCGCGTTCGTTCAGCCCGGACCTGCCCAACGGCCCGCACTGGTGGGCGCAGTGGCTCTCGGGTGACGCGGACTACAACAAGACGTACAAGGGTCCGTACAACGGTGGCGCGCTGGTCCCGCCGAACACCCAGGTGCCGGACGACAAGACGATCATCTTCAACTTCCCGGAGCCGCACGCGGACACCCCGTTCGCGGCCGCGCTCTCGACCACGGCCCCGGTGCCGCAGGCGCGGGACACGAAGATCCAGTACGACAACCGGCCGTTCTCGTCCGGCCCGTACAAGATCCAGACGTACCAGCGCACCCAGAAGATGGTGCTGGTCCGGAACCAGTACTGGGACCCGAAGACGGACCCGGCGCGTCACGACTACCCGGACTCGTACGTCGTCGACTTCACCCGGACCGCGGAGCAGGCCAGCCAGCTGCTGATCTCCGACGCTGGTGCGGCTGCGTCGTCGCTGACGTTCCAGGACATGACGATCCCGGCGAGCGTCTACCCGAAGGCCGTCCAGTCGGCCAAGGACCGGATCCTCACCGGGCCGGACCAGTTCGTCTGGCAGATCAACTTCAACACCCAGCGGGTGACCGACCTCAAGGTTCGGCAGGCGTTGAACTACGCGATCGACCGCCAGGGTCTGCTGAAGGTCTGGGGCTCGTACGCGGGTGACCCGGGTACGACGCTGCTGTCGCCGACGACGTCGGGCTACCAGAAGTACAACGCGTACGACGGTGGCGTGACCGGCAACGTCGAGAAGGCCAAGGAGCTGCTGGGTGGCAAGAAGGTCACGCTGACCTACGGCTACCGGAACACCGAGCGCAACCAGGCGATCGCCGCGTTCCTGAAGAGCAGCTTCGCGCCGATCGGCGTCAACCTGAACATCCAGCCCATCGACGAGGACCAGTACTACACGGTCATCGGCAAGAAGAACAACCAGTTCGACATGTACATGTACGGCTGGGGTTCGGACTGGCCGGGCGCCGGCACGGTCATCCCGCCGCTGTGGGACGGCACCCGGATCACGCCGGAAGGTAACAACAACACCGCGTACCTGAACGACCCGAAGACCAACGCGGAGGTTGCCCGAATCCTGAAGCTGTCCGACCTGACCGAGCAGGACAAGGCCTGGGCCGCGCTGGACAAGGACATCATGACCCGTCTCGCGCCGACCATCCCGGTCATCTACGACAAGCAGACGACCCTGTACGGCTCGAAGATCGGTGGCATCTACCTGAGCGCGCCGTACGGCAACTCGGGTCTGAACAACCTGTACGTCAAGTAGCAGTATCTCCGCTGATCCGGCCGGCCGTCCGACGGCGGCCGGCCGGATCCGCTCCCTTGGGAGAGGCACGTGGCCCGGTTCATCCTCCGGCGAGGCTCGCTCGCGCTGCTGACGTTGTTCGGCGTGAGCGTCCTGACGTTCGCAATGTTCTTCGCGGTTCCGACCAGTCCGGCCGAACTGCAGTGCGGTCGAGATTGCCGTCCCGCGCAGGTAGCGAACATCGAGAAGCAGCTCGGTCTCGATCGTCCGATCTACGTGCAGTACGGCGAGTACATGAAAGGCATCGTCGCCGGCCGGACCATCGGCTCCGGCGACACCGCGATCGACTGCCCGGCGCCCTGCCTGGGCTGGTCGTTCCGCAGCAGTGAGGCCGTGACCAGCATCGTCGGGCGTGCGCTGCCGGTGACGGTGTCGATCGTGGTCGGTGGTGCGGTGCTGTGGGCTTTGCTGGGCGTCACGCTCGGCTTCATCTCCGCGTTGCGCCGGGGCACCTGGATCGACCGTTCGGCGATCGGGTTCTCGCTGGCCGGTGCCTCGCTGCAGATCTACTTCGTCGGCCTGCTGCTGCAGGTGTTCTTCGTCTACACGTTGAAATGGCTACCGACGCCGTCCTATACGAGCCCGTTCGACAACGTCGGTGACTGGTTCGTCGGGATGATCCTGCCCTGGACGACGCTGGCGTTCCTGAACTCGGCGATCTACGCCCGGCTCACCCGCGCCCAGATGCTCGAGACGCTGTCCGAGGACTTCGTCCGGACGGCCCGGGCCAAGGGGCTCCCGTCCCGGCAGGTGTACCTGCGTCACGCGCTGCGGGCCGGCATCACGCCGATCGTCACGATCTTCGGTCTCGACCTGGGCGTCTCGCTCGGTGGCGCGGTGATCACCGAGAACGTGTTCGGTATGCCGGGGCTCGGGTTCGTCGCCGCCGACGCGGCCCGCCAATTGAACTTGCCCGTCGTCATGGCCACGGTGTTGCTGGCCGCGTTCTTCATCATCCTGACGAACGTCATCGTCGACTGGCTCTACGCGTACATCGACCCGCGGGTGAGGCTCGGATGACCAACCCAGAACTCGACGCCGAGGACTTCCTGAAGGTCGAAGACCTGAAGGTCTCCTTCAAGACGATGGACGGCGTGGTGCAGGCCGTCGACGGCATCTCGTTCGGCGTCCGGCGCGGACAGACGCTCGGCATCGTGGGCGAGTCCGGGTCCGGCAAGTCGGTCAGCAGCATGGCGATCATGGGCCTGCACGACGCCAAGCGCGCCGACATCACCGGGCACATCAACGTCGGTGGCTCCGAGATCGTCGGGTGCCCCGAGGAGAAGGTGCGCAAGCTCCGCGGCCAGACGATGGCGATGATCTTCCAGGATCCGCTCTCGGCGCTGCACCCGTACTACACGGTGGGCCGGCAGATCGTCGAGGCGTACCGGATCCACCACCCGGACGCGTCCAAGAAGGTCGCCCGCACCCGGGCGATCGAGATGCTCGACTGGGTCGGCATCCCGCGCCCGGACAAGCGCGTCGACAGCTACCCGCACGAGTTCTCCGGCGGTATGCGCCAGCGCGCGATGATCGCGATGGCGCTGGTCAACGACCCCGACCTGCTGATCGCCGACGAGCCGACGACCGCGCTCGACGTCACCGTGCAGGCGCAGATCCTCGACCTGCTCGAGGACCTGCAGCGCGAGTTCCACTCGGCGATCATCATCATCACGCACGACCTCGGCGTGATCAGCCAGATCGCCGACGACGTGCTGGTGATGTACGCCGGGCGGGCCGTCGAGAAGGGCACCGTCGAACAGGTGCTCCGGCGTCCGCAGCACCCGTACACCTGGGGTCTGCTGAACTCGGTACCGTCGCTGCACGGGGACGCGGAAGCGGACCTGGTGCCGATCAAGGGCAGCCCGCCCAGCCTGCTGAACCGGCCGTCCGGGTGCGCGTTCCACCCGCGCTGTCCGTACGCCGGGCAGAACGGGAACCGTTCGTTCACCGACGTGCCGGAGTTGTTGCCGGTGCTGGACGACGCCGGACACTCGGTGGCGTGTCACCTGCCGGCGGACCGCCGGCGTGAGATCTACCAGCGGGACATCGCGGAAGCCGGAGTGGCGCTGTGACCGACGTGAAACTGGAAGAGGAAGCCCGCGTCCCGGGCGGTGCGGCTCCTCGCCGGGACGCGCTGCTGTCGGTCCGGGGGCTCGCGAAGCACTACCCGGTCAGCGGCGGGGTGTTCGGCGAGAAGGCCGTCGTGCGTGCGGTCGACGGCATCGACTTCGACGTGTCGCCGGGCGAGACGCTCGGGCTGGTCGGCGAGTCGGGCTGCGGGAAGACGACGACCGGGCGGATGGTGATCCGGCTGCTCGAGGCGTCGGCCGGCACGATCACGTTCGAGGGCAAGGACGTGACGAAGGCGCGCGGGCGGTCGCTCACCCAGCTGCGCCAGGACATGCAGATCATCTTCCAGGACCCGTACTCGTCGCTGAACCCGCGGCACACGGTCGGGCGGATCATCGAGATGCCGCTGAACGTCAACGGGATCAACCCGCCGGGCGGGCGGAAGAAGCGCGTTCAGGAGATGCTCGAGCTGGTCGGGCTTAACCCGGAGCACTACAACCGGTACCCGCACGAGTTCTCGGGTGGGCAGCGGCAGCGGATCGGGATCGCCCGGGCGCTGGTCGTGCAGCCGCGGTTCATCGTCGCCGACGAGCCCGTGTCGGCGCTCGACGTGTCGATCCAGGCGCAGATCATCAACCTGCTGCGCAAGCTGCAGAGCGAGCTCGATCTGGCGTTCCTGTTCATCGCCCACGACCTCGCGGTGGTGCGTCACTTCTCGCAGCGGATCGCGGTGATGTACCTCGGGAAGATCGTCGAGGTCGGTGACCGGGAGGCGATCTACGAGCGGCCGTCGCACCCGTACACGCGGGCGCTGCTGTCGGCGGTGCCGGACGTGACGCGGCTCGGGAACGCGGACTCCAAGCGGATCCGGCTGGCCGGCGACGTGCCGACGCCGCTGGACCCGCCGTCGGGCTGCCGCTTCCGCACCCGCTGCTGGAAGGCCCAGGAAAAGTGCGCCACCGAGGCGCCGCCGCTCACGATCAAGAACGGCGGATCACTAGCCGCCTGCCACTACCCAGAGACCTGAGTGGGCGGCCCGCCCAGAACGACGCTGACAGCCGCGCCACCCGACTTGAGTATCACTTATACGCGGCGTCGAGTGGCGCGGATGTCAGCGCCGCCCTGGGCGGGCTCCAGGTCAGAACAAGAACAAGAGCGCCTGGCGGCGCTCAGGAGCTGAGCGACCTGCGGAGGAAGTCGAGTTGCAGGAGAAGTAGGTTCTCCTTGACGGTCTCGTCCGTGGCCATGTGGGTGATGCCGGTCAGGGGGAGCACCTCGTGGGGGCGGCCGGCGGCCAGTAGTGCGGACGACAGCTGCAGCGTGTGCGCCGCCACGACGTTGTCGTCGGCCAGCCCGTGCACGATCATCAGCGGCCGGGACAACTTGTCGGCGTCGGGGATCAGCGACGACCGGCGGTACGCGTCCGGCTGCTCGGACGGCAACCCCAGGTACCGCTCGGTGTAAAACGTGTCGTACAGCACCCAATCGGTCACCGGCGCTCCGGCGATCCCGGCGTGGAAGACGTCCGGCCGGCGCAGCACGGCCAGCGCGGCCAGGTACCCGCCGAACGACCAGCCCCGGATCCCGACCCGCCCCAGATCCAGGTCCGGGTGCTCCTTGGCCACCGCCAGCAACCCGTCGACCTGGTCGTCCAGCACCGGACCGGCGAAATCGAGCCGGATCGCCTCCTCGAACGACGGCGAGACGCCCGGCGTCCCCCGCCCGTCGACGACCACCACCGCGAACCCCTGATCGGCCCACCACTGCGGCTCGAGCCACATCGTCCCGGCCGCCATCACCTCCTGGTGGTGCGGACCGCCGTACGGGTCCATCAGCACCGGCAGCCGGGTGCCGGGCGTGTGGTCCCGCGGGTACAGGACGGCGGCAGGCAACCGCCGGTCGGTGACCCGCGTCAGCACCGGCGACGCGACGAACGGCGGCGCGGCCGCCGAGGACTCGAGCACGTGGTCCCCGACCGCGTAACGCACCCCGATCGTGTCCAGCGTCCGACGGATCTCGACGGTCGTCGCGCCGCCGGACACCGCACTGAACCAGCCGACGCCCTCGGTGACTCGTCGCGCGGTGCCGTCCGGCCCGACCCGGTACACGTGGTTCTGCTCCGGGGCGTCCTCGGTGCCCTCGACGAGGAAGTCGGCTCCGTCCTGGCCGACGTACCGGCGCACGTACAGGCCGGTCGGCGTCACGGTCACCCCGCCGACGCTCAGCTGCCTGGCGTCCGCAGTGGAAGAACCCAGCACCAGACGACCGTCGCCGAGCAGCACCGGGGTTCCGGGCAGAACCTCCAGCCAGGGTGCACCGGACAGCGTCGAGTGCGTGGTGAGCTCGCCGGTGTCGGGGTCGGCGCCGAGGACCAGCGCGGCCGACTGACGGCGGTCCATCACCGTGAACAGTGGGCAACCGCTGTCGTCCCAGCCGCCGGTGACCAGGTAGGGGTACTCGGCCGAGTCCCAGGAGAGGTCGAGCCGGCCGCCGGCCAGCGCGAACACGTGCAGGCTCACGACCGCGTTCGGGCTGCCCGCCTGCGGGTAGCGGATCTCCGACGGCGGGCGACCGGGCTGGGCCGGGTCGGCGATGTACCAGGTCTGCACGGGCGACTCGTCGACCCGCGCGGCCAGGATCCGCGACGAGTCCGGCGACCACCAGTAACCCCGGAACCGGTTCATCTCCTCGGCCGCGGCGAACTCCGCGACGCCCCAGGAGACGCCGTCCTCGGCCACGACGACCCGGTCGGTCCACACCTCGTCGGTTCGGGACAGTACGTGCAGCGCACCGCCGGTCACGTACGCGACGTGCTCACCGGACGGCGACGGACGCGGATCCAGCACCGGCCCGGCCACCGGGAGCTCCACCGGAGTGGGCTCGTCGCCGGGCAGCAGCCCGATCCGGAACAGCTTGCCGCCGAGCGTGAACACCGCGGTGCGGGTCTCCTCGTCGGTGGCGTACGAGACGATGCCGCCACCGGCCTCGCGGCGACGCTCGCGCAGCGCCTTCTCCTCCGGGGGGAGGTCCTCGTCGTCGGAATCCCGGAACGCCCGCGGATCGGCGACCACCCGCTCGGTGCCGGGCCCGACGTCGAACACCCAGAGCGCGTGCACGGGGTCGGTCGGGCCCGCGGAGCGGAGGAACACCACCCGCTCGCCGTCGCCGGACACGGCGACGGTGCGGGGCGCGCCGAGCGTGAACGTGCGGGTCCGCGCGGCCAGACGAGGGAACGACGTCTCCGGATTCACGCTCCCATCCTGTCAAATACGCTTACGCCCATGATCGCCCGCCGCCTCCTCCTCGTTCACGCCCATCCCGACGACGAGACGATCACCTGCGGCGCGACGATGGCCAAGTACGCGGCCGAGGGTGCCCACGTCACGCTCGTCACCTGCACGCTGGGCGAAGAGGGCGAGATCCTGGTGCCGTCGCTGGCCGGGCTGGCCGCCGATCAGGCCGACCAGCTGGGCGGCTACCGCATCAGCGAGCTGCACCGGGCGCTCGAGGCCCTGGGCGTCACCGACCAGCGGTTTCTCGGCGGCACCGGTCGCTACCGCGACAGCGGGATGATGGGCACCCCGCAGAACGACCACCCGCGCGCGTTCTGGCGGGCCTCCGTCGACGTGGCGGCGGCCGAGCTCGCGTCGATTCTGGTCGAGGTCCGGCCGCAGGTCGTCATCACCTACGACCCGGACGGCCTGTACGGCCATCCCGACCACATCCAGGCGCACCGCGTGACGATGAGGGCCATCGAACTCGCGGCCGACGTCTGGCGGGTCGAGAAGGTCTACTTCCCGTCCGAGCCCCGCTCACTGCTCGCCCGGGGCATCGAGCAGTTCGCGACGTCGAAGGAGAACCCGTTCGAGGGCGTCCGGGACGTCGACGCGCTGCCGTTCGTCACGCCGGACGAGAAGCTCGGCGCCCGGATCGACGCGTCCGCGTACGCGCTGGCCAAGCAGGCCGCGATGCGGGCGCACGCGACCCAGGTCGACCCGGGGACCTGGCTGCACGTGCTGGCCGAGAACCTCGGGGTCGAGCCGGTCGGCGTCGAGTACTTCATCCGGGCCGTCGGCGAGGGCGGCAACGGAACCGCGTGGGAAGACGATCTGTTCGCATGAATCCCGAGTGGGTGTTGAGGGCGTCGGCGGTGCTGGTCGGCACCGTCCTGCTGGTGGTCACCGCGACGATCGCGGCCTTTCTCTCGGCGTTCCGGGTCGGGGCGACGCTGGTGCCGATCAGCTGGGTGGTCGCGGTGGCCGGAATCGTGATCGGGCTGTGGGTCACCTGGTACGGCTCGCAGGTGAACGGCCTGACCGGAATCCCGGCGCTGGCCTGGTTCGGCGCGATGCTCTGGCTGTCGTCGAAGCGGGCCGAGGGCGACCTCGCGGTGCAGGGCAACTGGGTCGGTTACGGGCTGCTGCTGCTCGGCATGGTCGCGATCATCGTCACGATTGCCGCGTTCGTCATGCGTCCGCAGCGCAGAATTTCTTAAGCACGTCACCCGGCGTGGCGGCCATGTCCTAAGTTCCGAGCATGCAGAACAGGTGGGCCCGCGTCGGCGTCGTCGTCGCGGTGCTGGTGGCGGTCAACTTCGGGGCCCGGATCGTGTTGCGGATCGCGAGCGGAGCGAGCGAGGACGCCGAGCTCCGCACCGGCATCGTGACGCTGGCCGCGATGGGCGTGGTGATCGCGGTCGCGTCGTTCCTGACCGCCCGCCGCTACCTGCCCGCGATCACCTCCGGTGACCTGTTCTTCGACGTCGTCGTCACCTCGCTGCTGGTGACGCTGGTCGGCCCGTTCGTCTCGGGCGGGACGCCGTTCGTCGACGGGCCGGGGCAGTGGCTGATCCAAATCCTGGTGTGCGTCGGCGTGCTGCTGGTCGGGGCCGCGCTCGGGGCGTTCCTGGCCATCGCGCTCGGTCTCGACCCGAAGAGCCGGGCCTGGGGCGCCTACGCCAACCAGGTGAAACTCCCGGCCAACGCCAAGCGCCCTGGCAAGGCCCGCACCAAGCCGGTCAAACGCTAGGGCGGTAGTACCGGTAGATGTGGTGCCGGCGGAAGCCGGCCTTGCGGTAGAGGGCCACGGCCGCGGTGTTCTCCGGGTCGACCTGCAGGTAGACGTTCTCCGCCGCGGTCTGCTCGACCACGCCGGCCAGCAGGTGCGTGGCCAGACCGCGGCGACGGTGGGCCGGGTCGACCTCGACCGCGGTGATGCCGAGCCAGCCCTCGTCCACCGACGTCCGGCAGATCGCCAGCGTGGCGCCGTTCTCCCGAATGGACGCGAACCCCGGTGCGGCGCCCTCCACCAGGACTTGTCGCGCGATCGGCGGGAGGGGATTTCCCCGGTACTGATAGGCGGCCAGCCAGGCGTCGTCCGGCTCGTCGTCGACGGTCACCGGGGGCAGCCCGGGGACGCCCGAGCGCCGGAGCGGGGCCGCGCTCGAGACCAGCACCAGCGCACCCCACTGGTCGGCCCAGCCGCGGGCCTCCAGCTCCCGCCGCAGATCGTCGCGGGCCGGGAGCGGCAGCTGGATCGTGGGTGGCAGTTCGCGGGCCGCGTACCACTCGCGAACGGCATCCAGCGCGGCCTCGAGCGGGATGCCGGGATCGCCCAGCGGGAGCACCGAGTTCGCGCGGCCGGTCCAACCCCCGGCCGCCCGCAGCTGCCAGCCGCCCAGCGTCCCGGTGTCGAGCCCGCGCCAGCCCAGCGCGGCGATCCGTTCGAGCTCCAGCGCGTCGACCCGGGCCGGTACCCGCTTGGCCGCCACCACCTCGGCGACCGGCACCGCGACGTCGCCGGCCGCCGTTCTCACCACCACCCGCTGGCGATCCGCGTCCAGCTCGATAAGCTCCCCGAGAAGGTCGCCGAACTGCGGACGACCGTCGTTCTGCTCGCCGGGACCCGGCTCACCGAGAACGCGGCGAACGACGACACGGTGACCGACGTCCGCTGGGCGGAGCGACATCTGAAGACCCACCTCTGCATCAGGTTCCGCAGCCAGCGATACTAGATCCGCTACGGCGGCACTGCTCTGCAGCAATGATCCGAAAGCACAGCCGCCACCGCGCCTGGAAGGACTACCTACGTGACGTACGTCATCGCCGAGCCCTGTGTCGATGTCAAGGACAAGGCGTGCATCGAGGAGTGCCCCGTCGACTGCATCTACGAGGGGGAGCGGATGCTGTACATCCACCCCGACGAGTGCGTCGACTGCGGTGCCTGCGAGCCGGTGTGCCCGGTCGAGGCGATCTTCTACGAGGACGACGTGAAGGAAGAGTGGCGCGAGTACTACAACGCCAACGTCGTCTTCTTCGACGAGATCGGTTCGCCGGGTGGCGCGTCCAAGCTCGGGCTGATCAAGCACGACGCTCCGCTGGTGGCCGCGCTCCCGCCGCAGGAGGGTGAGCACTGAGCATCCAGCTGCCGGACTTCCCGTGGGACACGTTGGCGCCCTACGGGAAGCGGGCGAAGGAACACCCGGACGGCGTCGTCGACCTCTCGATCGGGACGCCGGTCGACCCGACCCCGCCGGTGGTGCGCGACGCGCTGATCGCGGCGGCGGACGCCCCGGGCTACCCGCTCACCGCGGGCACTCCGGCGCTGCGGGACGCGATGACGTCCTGGGTGGCTCAGCGGCTGGCCGCGTCCGCGGACGTCGGGGTGCTGCCGACGATCGGATCGAAAGAGGCCGTGGCCTGGCTGCCGACGCAGCTCGGGCTGGGTCCGTCCGACACCGTGATCTTCCCCGAGCTGGCCTACCCGACGTACGACGTGGGTATCCGGCTGGCCGGGGCCATCGGCGTGCGCTCCGACGCGACCGTGGCCGCCGGGCCGGGTAAGACCGCCGCGATCTGGGTGAACTCGCCGTCGAACCCCACCGGGCGGGTGCTCGGCGTTGCCCACCTGCGCAAGGTGGTGGCCTGGGCGCGCGAGCGGGGCGCGATCGTCATCTCCGACGAGTGCTACGTCGAGCTCGGCTGGGACGTCGAGCCGGTCTCCGTACTGGCCGACGAGGTGTGCGACGGCGACGTCACCGGGCTGCTCGCGGTGCACTCGCTCTCGAAGCGCTCGAATCTGGCCGGATACCGGGCCGGTTTCGTCGCCGGCGACCCGGCGATCGTCGAGCGGTTGCTGGCCGTGCGCAAGCACGGTGGGCTGATCGTGCCGGCACCGGTGCAGGCCGCGATGGTGGCGGCTCTGAGCGACACCGCCCACGTGGCCGAGCAGCGCGAGCGGTACGCCTCGCGACGGGAAGCGCTGCGCGAAGCGCTGGTGACCGCGGGCTTCCGGATCGACCACTCCGAGGCCGGCCTCTACCTCTGGGCCACTCGCGACGAGCCCTGCTGGGACACCGTGTCCTGGCTGGCCGACCGCGGGATCCTGGTCGCCCCGGGCGCGTTCTACGGCCCGGGGGGCTCCCACCACGTGCGGGTGGCGCTCACCGCGACCGACGAGCGCGTCGCGGCCGCGGCGAAGCGCCTAGTTGGCGTGTAGCGCCTCGTTCAGGCCGCCCCAGGAGCGGCCGGCGCGGGGCACGGCCTCCAGGGCTCCGGTCAGCGAGTTACGGCGGAGCAAGATCCCGTCGGCGCCGGACAGCGAGGCCGCCTTCACCACGGACCCGTCCGGGAGCGTCACCTTCGAGCCGGCCGTGACGTAGGTACCGGCCTCGACGACCGAGTCGTTGCCGAGCGGGATGCCCAGGCCCGAGTTCGCCCCGAGCAGGCACCGCTCGCCGATCGAGATCACGGTCGTGCCGCCGCCGGAGAGCGTCCCCATGATCGACGCGCCACCACCGACGTCGGACCCGTCGCCGACGACGACGCCGGCCGAGATCCGGCCCTCGACCATCGACGAGCCGAGCGTGCCCGCGTTGTAGTTGACGAAGCCCTCGTGCATGACCGTGGTGCCGGACGCGAGGTGCGCGCCGAGCCGCACCCGGTCGGCGTCGGCGATCCGGACGCCGGACGGGACCACGTAGTCGGTCATCCGCGGGAACTTGTCGACGCCGTAGACCTCGAAGTGGGTCTTTGCGGCTCGGGCCCGGGCCCGCACGTCTTCGACGGCGGCCACCGCGACCGGCCCGGCCGAGGTCCAGGCCACGTTGGCCAGTACTCCGAAGATGCCGGTCAGGTTCGCCCCGTGCGGCTTGACCAGCCGGTGCGAGAGCAGGTGCAGGCGCAGGTAGGCGTCCGCCGCGTCGACCGGGGCGTCGTCCAGGTCGGTGACCACCGAGATCGCGAAGACCTCGACGCCGCGCACTGGGTCAGGCCCAACCGCACCCGCTAGCTCGGAGCCGAGTACAGCCTCTCCCTGAGCCTTGTCCAGCCGCGCGACGCCGGGGCTTGTCCCTGATACCCCGGGTTCGCCCAGCCCCAACTTCCCGGCCGGGAACCACACGTCGAGAATCTGACCGTCGAACTCGGTCGCCAGGCCTACACCCCAGATGCTGCTCACGGGCCCACGTTAGCGTGGACCCATGACGCTGGACCTCGCCGGTGACCCGGTCGCCCTCACGACGACGCTGGTCGACTTCCGGTCGGAATCCGGTACCGAGCAACCGCTCGCCGACGAGGTCGAACGCGCGCTGGGCGCGCTGAACAGCCTGACCGTGGCCCGCGACGGCGACACGGTCGTGGCCCGCACCGACCTCGGCCGGTCCCACCGGATCATCCTGGCCGGCCACCTCGACACGGTGCCGATCGCCGGCAACGTCCCGTCCCGCCGCGACGGCGACCTGCTCTACGGCTGCGGCACGTCGGACATGAAGAGCGGACTCGCGGTCGCGCTGCACCTCGCCGCCACCGTGCCGGACCCGGCCTTCGACCTCACGGTCGTCGCGTACGACAACGAGGAGGTCGAGGCGTCCAAGAACGGGCTCGGACGGGTCAGCCGCAACCACCCGGAGTGGCTCGCGGCCGACTTCGCGGTGCTGCTCGAGCCCACCGACGGCACGGTCGAGGGCGGCTGCCAGGGCACGCTCAGGGCGCAGGTCACCACCCATGGCAAACGGGCGCACTCGGCCCGGAGCTGGCACGGGGTGAACGCCATCCACGGCGCCGCCGAGATCCTGAACCGCCTCACGGCGTACACCGCGCGGGAGATCGACATCGACGGCTGTCTCTACCGCGAGGGCCTCAACGCGGTCGGAATCTCCGGCGGGGTCGCCGGCAACGTCATCCCCGACCGCTGCGACGTCACGGTCAACTTCCGGTTCGCTCCCGACCGCACCGAGAAGGACGCCGAGGAGCACGTCCGGGAGGTGTTCGAGGGCTTCGAGGTGACGGTCACCGACTCGGCGCCGGGCGCGCTGCCGGGGTTGAGCTCGCCGGCCGCGGTGAGCTTCGTCGAGGCGCTGGATGTGCCGGTCCAGGCCAAACTGGGCTGGACCGACGTCGCCCGGTTCGCCACGCTCGGCGTCCCGGCGGTCAACTTCGGGCCCGGTGACCCGAACCTGGCCCACCAGGCCGGCGAGTACGTCGACGTCCGGAAGATCACGGACGCCGCAGCGGCACTTCGTCGCTACCTGACTGCCGGTTAGCAGTTCCCCCGACCGGGATACCGTGGCCAGCATGAGTAGTCCCGAGCACCAGCGAGGACCGGTCACGCTCCGCCGCAAGCAGGTGCCGTCGAGCACGACCGATCAGCGCCTGCTCGACAACAAGAGCGGCCGGGCCGACTTCATCCACAGCGACACCTGGCGGGTGCTCCGCATCCAGAGCGAGTTCGTCGAGGGCTTCGGCGCGCTGGCCGAGCTGGGTCCGGCGGTCAGCGTGTTCGGCTCGGCCCGGACGCCGGTCGACCACCCCGACTACGCGCTCGCCGAGCAGCTGGCCCGGGCGCTGGTCGAGGCCGGTTTCGCGGTGATCACCGGCGGCGGCCCGGGCACGATGGAGGCCGCCAACAAGGGCGCCAGCGAGGCCGGTGGGGTCAGCGTCGGGCTGGGCATCGAGCTGCCGTTCGAGCAGTCGATGAACAAGTGGGTCGACATCGGCGTCAACTTCCGGTACTTCTTCGCCCGCAAGACGATGTTCGTCAAATACGCCCAGGCGTTCTGCGTCCTGCCCGGCGGGTTCGGCACGCTCGACGAGCTGTTCGAGGCCCTCACGCTGGTGCAGACCCGCAAGGTCACCCGCTTCCCGGTCGTCCTGATCGGCACCCGGTACTGGGGCGGGCTCGTCGACTGGCTGCGCGAGACGATGCTCGCCGACGGCAAGATCTCCGAGCACGACCTCGACCTCATCCAGCTCACCGACGACATCGACGAGGCGGTCGCGGCCGTCCAGTCGGCCGAGAGCCTCGCCGCCGACCAGGCCACCGGCATCGACGAGGCCCCGGTGGAGGCCTGAGTGGCCGCGATCTGCGTCTACTGCGCGTCCTCGACGTCGATCCAGGCGTCGTACGTCGACCTGGCGTACGCGGCCGGCACCGAGCTGGCGGCGCGGGGCCACTCACTCGTCTCCGGCGGCGGACGCGTCTCGATGATGGGCGCGGTGGGGGTCGCGGCCCGGGCCGGGGGAGCACGCACGATCGGCGTCATCCCGGAGGCGCTGAGCAGCCGGGAGATTGCCGACTTCGACTCCGACGAGCTGATCGTCACGACCGGCATGCGCGAGCGCAAGGCCGCGATGGACGACCGCGCCGACGCGTTCCTCGGCCTCCCCGGCGGCATCGGCACGCTCGAAGAGGTGTTCGAGATCTGGACGTCCCGGTCGCTCGGCATGCACGCCAAACCCGTCGTGCTGCTCAACGTCGGCGGGTTCTACGACGGGCTGCTGAACTGGTTGCGCGAGCTCGCCGGCAGCGCGTTCGTGCGCCCGGAGGCCCTGGCCCTGCTGACCGTCGTCGATTCGGTGCCGGCCGCGTTCGACGCGATCGAGGACGGCCTCCGCCACGCGTCCGTGGTCGAGGCCGGGCCGTCCGCTCCGGTGCGTATCAAACCTGAATAAACGCGGACTTGCGGTAACTGGCTCCGACGCAACCGCCCGTTGTGGACGATGTCCCAGTGGGGTTACCGAACTCCGTTGCGCTGCGCCTGCTCGGCGCGGTGAGTCTGCGTACCCCGGAGTCCGAGCACCGGCTCGGGGGCCGGAAAATTCGGATCGTCCTGGCCGCGCTCGGTCTGCGGTTGAATCAGACCGTCCCGGTGTCCCAGCTCATTGCCGACGTCTGGGGTGAGGAGCATCCGGCGACCGCCCGGAACACGGCTCAGGTCTACCTCTCGGGGATTCGGCGGGCGCTGGAGACGACCGGTCACCCGTTCCGCCTCGACCGGCTGCCGGGCGGATACCGGCTGTCCGGGCGTCCCGAGCAGGTCGACTGGCTCCGGTTCGAACTGCTGGTCGGCCGGGCGCGCGCAACCGGCCGGAACGGTGACCACGAGGCCGCGCTCAGCGCGTTGACCGAGGCGCTCGCGCTCTGGGAGGGCGCGCCGCTCGCCGACATCAGCGAGACACCGCTGCACGCCGCCTTCGCGGCCGGAATGGACGGGGCGCACGTCGGGGCGCTCAGCGACCGGTTCGTGGCCGACCTGGCCCTCGGTACCCCCGGCCTCGTCGCGGAGCTCACCGAGCTGGTGCGCGCCCGTCCGCTCGACGAGCAGTTCACCCGGCATCTGATGCACGCCCTGCAGAACGACGGCCGGCGCGCCGAAGCGCTGACGGTCTATGCCGACTTCCGCGAGCGCCTGCTGCGCGAGCAGGGCGTCGAGCCCAGCGTCCGGCTGACCCGCCGCTACCAGGCGATCATCGCCGACGGTGCACCGGAACCGACCGCGGTCCGGTCGCCCGGTCCGGCTGTCGGCCGGTCCGCCGGTGGTGACTTCGTTGGACGTGACGCCGAGCTCGCACGCGTACTCGAGCTGCTCGCGGAGCCCGGCTTGGTGACGCTGACCGGGCCCCCGGGCGTCGGCAAGTCGCGCCTCGCCGCAGAAATCGCAGCGCGAGCCGGAGAAATGGGGCGTTTGCAGCCGCTGATGGTGCGGTTGGACGCGGTTTCGGACGCGGCCGACGTTCTCGCGGCGGTCGCCGATGCCTGCGGGCCGCAGCCGACCGCCGTAGGCCGCCGCTCCGCGCTCGAACGCATCCGGTATTCGCTGGTCGGGACCACTGCCCTGGTGGTGCTGGACAACTGTGAACACGTCGCGGCGGCCTGTGTCGAGCTGTGGGACGAGATCCTCTCCGACGGCACGGTCCGGGTGCTGGCGACGAGCACGCGGCCGTTGCACGCCCACGGCGAGGCGACGGTCCGGCTCGCCCCGCTTGCCGTCCCGCCGCCGGAGGCTGTGAAGGCCGCGCAGATCGCCGGTATCGAATCGGTGGAGTTGTTCTGCGCGCGGGCCCGCGCCCTTCGGCCGGCGTTCGTGCTCACGGACGATCTCGCGCCCGTGGTCAGCGAGATCTGCCGTCTCGTCGAGGGCATCCCGCTCTCGCTGGAGCTGGCCGGTAGCCGCACCCAGGTGCTCAGCCCGGCGGAGCTGGCTGAACGGCTGGGGGATCAGCTCCAGTTGCTCCGTGCGGTGCCGCGCCGGCCGGACGACCGGCACGATTCGCTGGTGTCCGCGGTCGCGGCGGCGGTGTCGCCCCTCGACGTCGCCGAACGGACGCTGTTCGCGCGGCTCGCGGTGTTCTGCGACTCGTTCACGCTCCGGGCGGCCGAAGCGGTGGCTCCGCCGGGCACGCCGGTGATCGACGTCCTGCACAGCCTGGTCGACGCGTCCCTGATCGTCGCCGACGTGTCGGGCCGGGAGAGCCGGTACCGGATGCTGGAGCCGGTGCGTCAGTTCGGCCGGTCGATCCTCGGGCCGGCCGAGGTCGCGGACGCCGACGAGCGTCGGACGGCGTACCTGCTCGACTTGGCGATGCGCGCGGCGGAGGCACACAGCGGCCCGGACCGAGTGGTGTGGCGGCGCCGCCTCGACGACATGCGTCAGGACTTCCGCCGGACGCTGGACGACGCGGTGCGGACCGGCCGCCTGGACGTGGCCCTGCCGCTGTCGGCCGCGCTCTGGTGGTGGTGGTCGAACGATCCGCAGGTCGGGTTGGAGTGGTACCGCCGGGTGCTGACCGTCGCCGGATCCGCGGCCGAACCGGCACCGTCCGACCTGCTACTCGCGGCCCAGCTGTCGGCCGCGGTGATCGCGTCGTACGTCGTGCTTCCGGAAGCGCTGAACTACGCCAGGGAGGCCGAGGCGACCGCGGATCGGCTGGCCGACGACGGCGGCCGGATGCGTGCCCTGCAGCACCAGGCGGACATCGCGCTGGAGCTGGGAGACCTCGATACCGCCCGGGACGCCGCCGACGAGGCCTGGCGGCTGGCCACGGACCTGGGCGATCCGTGGGCCACCGGGCGGTGCGGCTTGTCGGTCGCCTACAACCACCTGGCGGCCGGGGCCACCGAGGCCGCCGCGCGCTGGGCGACCGAGGCCGAACAGTGCTTCGCCCGGGCGGGCGACGACGGCGGTCGGGCCGACGCGCGGCTGCTGCTCGGCGAGGTACTGCTGGTCGGTGGCTCGGCGATCGAGGCGGAGGCCGTGCTCGACGACGTGCTCGGGGTCTTCCGCGGACACGAGAACGAGGAGCAGGTCGCTCGAGCGGCGGCGTTGCTGGCCGACGCCGTGTCCCGGCGCAGTGCTCGATCCGATGCGGCCGACCTGATGGAGGACGCGTTCGACCACCATGCCGAGATCGGGCATCCGTGGGCGATCGCCCACGACCTCGACGTGGCGGCGGCGATCTGCGCGGGTCAGAACGCGATGCGGAACGCTGCGGTGCTGCTCGGCGCGGCCGACGCCGTCCGGTCATCGGCCGGGGCGGTGACGACCCCGCACGACGACGCCCGGCGGAGCGGCGTGCTGGCAGCCTGCGAACGCGTGCTGGGACACCGCGGCGCGCGCGAGGCGATGCGGACGGGTGCGGGCAAGGACGTGTCGTCGGCGATCGGATATGCCCGCTCGGTGCTGCGCCGGCCGGCCGAGACGTCCGTCGCCTGAACGAGTTCTACGGGGGGTTGAAGACCCACTTGTTGGGGTCGGGGAGCGCCGACGCGGGAGCGGCGGCCACGCCTATCCCCACGGCGGCGGTGACCAGGACGACCAACGCGCGAAAGGCCAGCTTCCTCAGCGTTGCCATGACTCTCCATTCCAAGGCGGTCGGGTTCCGAGACTAAACGCGCTTCCGCCGCCTTTGGAACCCCGATCGCTTTTCAGGATTTCTTCAGAGTGCTTTCACGGTATCGGCGTGCGGCTTTAGAACATTTCAGGATGTGCGCTCGGATCTTTCGGTGCGGTCGGGAATGAATACGGTGAGTCTCGACCCACGAGAGGAGGTGAACACGATGCTGGATCTCGAACTGATCGAGTCGGCCGCGCTGGAGGCAGTTCCGCCCGTACTCGCCGGTGAGCTGTCCGACGACGCCCTGGAGCCGAGCGAGCGGACCGAGAACATCGCCTTCACGAGTTTTGCCTGAGCGAAGGAGTCTGCCGTGCTGGATCTGGAGTTGATCGGGGACGCCGAGCTCGTCCCGCTGTCGGCCGCGCTGGCCGAAGAAATCGCCGACGTGGATTCGATGCCGGGTGAGCGCTCGGAATCCATCGGATTCAACAGCTTTCTCTAGTCGTCAGGAGAATCGAATGCTGAACCTCGAGTTCATCGAAGACATTCTTCTGGACGAACTGCCGGACGTCCTGGCCGGCGAGCTGGCCGAGCTGGACGCACCGGTCGGCGACGAATGCAAGTCGATCGGTTTCGGAAACTTCGTCTGAGCGGTATCCGAGAAAGGAAAATCGAATGCTGAACCTCGAAGTCATCGACGACGTCCGACTCGACGAGCTGCCGGAGGGTCTGGCCGGCGAGCTGGTGGAGACCACTTCGACGCTCGGAGAGCAGACGAACATGGTCGCCTTCGGCAGCTTCGTCTGATCGCGAGGGAGGGCGAATGCTCGACCTCGACCGGATCGACGAGGTCTCCCTGGACGCGGTCCCGGAGGCAATCGCCGGCGAGCTGATCGATGCCGACGTCGCAGTGGGCGACGGCATGGACTGGATCGCCTGGAGCAGCTTCATCTGATCGGCATTCCCGGCCCGGGCAGCTGCCCGGGCCGGGACTCTTCGAGGGAGCGAAGATGGTTGCGATCGACCTGATGTCGCCGGCGCCCCGGCCGACCGGGGAATGGCCGACGGACCTCCTGGACGTCGACGGCCGGCTTCGGACCGGCTGGCGTCCGGAGCCGTTCACCGAGTTCGTCGTCAAAGTGCACAGCCGGTGCAACCTGGCCTGCGACTACTGCTACATGTACGAAATGGCCGACCAGAGCTGGCGGTCCCAGCCGGTCGTGATGTCCGAGCGCGTGATGAACCAGGTGTGCGAGCGGATCGCCGAACACGCGGCCGCCCACGATCTCCCCGCGGTCCAGGTCGTCCTGCACGGCGGCGAGCCGCTGCTGGCCGGTCCCTCGGCGATCCGCCGGTTCGTCCGCCGGGCCCGCGAGGTCGCCGGCCCGACCCGGGTCGGGTTCGGCGTCCAGACCAACGGCATCCTGCTCACGCCGGAGTTCCTCGACCTGTTCGGCGAGTACGACGTCCGGGTCGGCGTCAGCCTCGACGGTGACGAGGCCGGGCAGGACCGGCACCGCCGCTACACGAACGGGCGCGGTAGCTACGACCGCGTCGCGGCCGGGCTGCGCCTGCTGACCTCCGACGAGTACCGCCCGCTGTTCAGCGGCCTGCTCTGCACGGTCGACGTCGACAACGACCCGATCGCGACCTATCGGGAGATGGCCGGCTGGGCGCCGCCCAAGCTCGACTACCTGCTCCCGCACGGAAACTGGGAGACCCCGCCGCCGCGCCGGACCCCGGACCCGTCGTCGACGCCCTACGCCGACTGGCTCATCCCGATCTTCGACCACTGGTACGACGCTCCGCGCCCGGCGCCACGCGTCCGGATGTTCGGCGCGATCATGCGGACGCTGCTCGGCCGGGCGGTGGCGACCGAGCACGTAGGGCTCGCGCCGATCCGGCTGCTGGTGATCGAGACCGACGGGACGCTCCAGCAGGTCGACACACTCAAGAGCACTTATGCGGGCGCCCCGGAGACCGGCCTGAACGTCGCGGGCAACGCGCTCGACGACGCGCTGCTGCACCCGTCGATCGTCGCCAGGCAGATCGGCGTCGACGCCCTCGGCCCGACCTGCCGGGCCTGCTCCCTGCGCGACGTCTGCGGCGGCGGCGACTATCCGCACCGGTACCGGCCGAACTCCGGGTTCCGGCACCCGTCGGTGTACTGCCCGGACCTGATGCGGCTGATCACGCACGTCAAGAACCGGTTGGAATCCGACCTGCTGGCCGCACGAAAGGAGTCTCGATCATGAGCGCACCGACCCGACCCGCACCGGCTGACGGCCTGGCGACGGCTCTCGCGGACGGCAGCGAGCCCGCGGCGACCGTGAACCGGCTGTACTCCGGTCAGCTGCGGTTACGGACCGGCCGGCTCCGTGCGCTGGTCGCCCGGGCCGTCGCGCTCGACCCCGACGGCGCGCGCGACGCGTTCCTCGAGGAGAGCTACGCCGCACTCCGCGAGCTCCAGCAGACCCATCCCCGGGTCGTGACCGCGCTGCTGCTGTACCCGCACGTCGGCGCCTGGCTGGCCGAGAGCCTCCGGCGCCTCGACCCCGGCCGGCCCTCCGACGAGACCCCGGAGGCGCAGCTCGGCTACCTCTCCGCGCTGGTCGCGGCGGCCGTACTCCGTGCGGACGCCGAGCTGAGCGTGCCGTTGGCGATCGAGGAACCGGGCCGGGTCGTGCTGCCCGCGGTGGGGACCTGCCTGCTGCCGGCCGGGACGGCGTCCGCCTGGAGGTTGGCGGGACGGCGGATCACCGACGGCCAGCACGAGGTCGCACTCCCGGCGGACCTGTCCGCGGAGACGGACGAGTGGAAGCCGGTCCGGCGGTTGCGGTCCGACCACGGGAGCCCGATCGACGTCGCGTTCGACGAACAGGACCCGGCGCGCAGCTGCGGCCCGACGCTGACGCTCGCGCCCCGGGCCGACGCGGCCGAATGGGAGGCCTGGCAGCAGGCGTTCGACGAGGCCTGGGCCATGCTGCTGGCGGAGCAGCCCGGCTACGCGGAGGAGATCCGGGCCGGACTGCAGTGCCTCGTGCCGCTGGCCTCGCTGGGAGGCGGACGCAGCTCCAGCCTCACGGTCGGCGACGCGTTCGGCTCGGTCGTCACGACGCCGCCGGCGAACGGCGGTGCCCTGGCCCTGACACTCATCCACGAGACCCAGCACGGGAAGCTCTCGGCGCTGCTCGACCTCGAGCCGCTCTATCGAGCCGACTCCGACGACCGCTTCTACGCACCCTGGCGGGACGACCCGCGGCCGTTCGGAGCCGTGCTCCAGGGGGTCTACGCGCACCTCGGCGTGGCGAACTTCTGGCGGGTCCACCGCTGGGCCGCCGACGGCGACGACGCGACGCTCGCGCACATGGAGTTCACCCGGTGGCGGCAGCAGACCGAGGAGGCGGCGGCCGAACTCGCCCGGGCCGACGTCGTGACGGAATCCGGGCTGGCGTTCCTGGACGTGATCTCCGGGCGGCTGGCCGAGTGGGGCACCGAGCCGGTGCCCGGATCGGCCGACGAACTCGCGGCCGCGGCCCGGTTCGAGCACCGGATCGGCTGGCGGCTGCGGAACCTGGAACTGGACGCAGCCCGGCTCGCCGATGCGATCCGCCGCGAGCCGATCACCCCGCTGCCCGAGCCGGTCGCGGCGACCGCGAAGCAGTCCGGTCCGACCGGCGTGTGGAGCGCGCGGCTCCGGCTGATGTACGCCGGAGTCACCCAGCCCGACCTGTACGAACGTCTGCGCAGCGGCGAGCAGGCGCTGGACGTGGAGGCGTCCGACGCCGATCTGGCGTGCCTCGTCGGCGATTACGCGACGGCCGAACCGGCCTACGAGGCGCAGATCGCCGACGGCGGATCCTGGGAGGCGTGGGTCGGGCTCGTCCACTGTTATCCGCAGACCCGGCCGGGGCCGGCCGCCGAGTTCTTCCGGGCCCGACCCGAGGTGGTGGCCTCGGTGTACGAGGAGTTGGCCGGGCAGTTGCCGCCGTACGAGGTGGCCCGGAGGCTGGCGGTGCTGCTGCCGTGAACTCCTGGCGACGGGACTTCCATCTGCTCTGGACGGGGACGACGCTGACCCAGCTCGGCGGGTCGGGGTCGATCTTCGTCTACCCACTGCTGGCCCTGGCGCTGACCGGTTCTCCCGTGTTCGCGGGCTGGGTGGTGTGCGCGGGGATGGTGCCGGCGACGATCCTCTACCTGCCCGCCGGCGTCCTCGCCGACCGGCTCGACCGGCGGACGCTGTTGATCGTCAGCGCCGGTGTCCGCGGCGTGGCCGCGCTGACCCTGCCGCTGACGCTCGGGACCGGGCACGGATGGGCGTGGCTGCTGCCTTTGGTCGCGTTCGTCGACGGCACCTGTTCGACGGTGTACGCGACGACCGAGGCGTCGTTCGTCCCCCGACTGGTGCCACCGGACGCGCTCTCCGGGGCCATCGCCCGGAACGAGGCCCGGTTCCATCTGGCCACGCTGCTCGGGCGGCCCCTCGGTGGGTTGTTGTTCGGCCTGGCCCAGATCCTGCCGTTCGTGCTGAACGCGGTCTCCGGCGTAGCGGCGGCGGTGCTGGCCGCGCTCGTTCGCGGTCCGCGCGGTTCCACGCGCGGTGAGCTCTCGTTCGCGAGTATCCGGACCGACCTGCGGGACGGGCTGGTCTGGGTGGCCCGGCACCCGTTGATCCGGCTCTCGATCACCCACGACACGCTGCAGAACTTCCTCATGCAGGCGGTCGGGTTGACCGTGATCGCGCGGGCGGTCGGCGACGGTGTGCCGGGGTGGTTGATCGGCATCGCGATGGCGGCCGGTGGAGCGGGCGGCGTGCTCGGCGCCTGGGTCGCTCCGTCCACGCTGCGAGGGCGCAGCGTCCGCCAGGTGCTGGTCGCGGTGGCCTGGGGATGGGCGCTGTTCGCCGGCCTGGTGACCGCGTTGCCGCAGGCCGGGGCCCTGATCGGGGCGTTCGTGCTGTACGGGCTGGTCGCCGCCCACACGAACGTGGCGATGGTGAACTACCAGGCCCGGGAGGTGCCGCCGGAACTGCTCGGGCGGGTCGTGAGCGTCGATCGATTCCTGTCGATGGGGATGGTGCCGCTCGGTGCGCTGGTGGCCGGGTACGCGCTGCCGGCGATCGGCGCCGAGTGGACGCTGCTGGCGCTGGCCGCGGCCGGTGCGCTCTGGGCCGTGGTGCTGACCGTGGTGCTCCGCGGCCTGCCGGCCGGCGTCCCCGCGGTGCCGGCTCCGGCGGCGGCGGAACCCGTGCCCGCCTAGGCCAGCCCCCGACGCGTGAAGGCGGGCGGCCGGGTGCCGCGGATCGACGCGACCATGTCCAGGGTCCGGCGGGTCGCCCGGACGTCGTGGGCCCGGAACACCCGAGCCCCGAGCCAGGCGCTGACCGCGGTCGCGGCGAGCGTTCCCTCGAGGCGGTCGTCCACCGGCAGGTCGAGCGTCTCGCCGACGAAGTCCTTCCGGGAGAGCGCCACCAGCACCGGCCACCCGGTCGCGACCAGCGCCTCCAGCTCGCGGGTGAGCGTCAGCGAGTGCCAGGTGTTCTTGCCGAAGTCGTGCGCCGGGTCGATCAAGATGCCGTCGGCGCGGACGCCGGCCGCCACGGCGCCCTCGGCCAGCCGCGTCACCGTGCTCACGACGTCGGCCACGACGTCGGGAAACGTCGGACGGTGAGGACGGGAGCGGGGGGTCAGCCCACCGGCGTGGGAGCAGATGAGCGCGGCGCCAGTGTCGGCGGCGACCCGGGCCAGGCCCGGGTCGGCACCCGACCAGGTGTCGTTGAGCAGGTCGGCGCCGGCCTCGACGGCGGCCGCGCCGACCTCGGCGCGCCAGGTGTCGATGCTGATCACGAGCTCGGGGTGGCGGGCCCGGACCTCCCGGATCAACGGAACCGTCCGCCTGGCCTCCTCGGCCGCGTCCACGTCGGCGCCCGGGCCGGCCTTCACCCCGCCGATGTCGACGATGTCCGCGCCGTCGCGCACGGCCGCCTCCACGGCGGCCAGCGCGGCCTCGTCGGTGAACGTGGCGCCCCGGTCGTAGAACGAATCCGGTGTGCGGTTGACGATGGCCATGACCAGCAACTGGGTGTCGTCGTAGCGGTGGGCGCCGAGCCTGAGTGGCATGACGCCATTCTGCGCTGCCGGTGTGTTCCCCGCTTTGTGGGCGTCTGACCGCATGGGCGCGTGACACACGTGCCACGATGCGGGGGTGGGAAGCTTCCTCCTCATCGTCGTGGCCGCGATCATCCTGGCCGGCATCATCTTCGGTGCCGCCGCGTTCACGCTGGGCCGTGATCGCGGGCTGACCCCGCCCCGGCCGGACGGCGTGCCGTTCGACCTGCCGGCCGACCGCCCGCTCGAGCGGGCCGACGTCGACCAGCTGCGGTTCGACACCGGCCTGCGCGGCTACCGGATGGACCAGGTCGACGACCTGCTGGCCCGCATCGCCGACGACTTCGACTTCCTGCACACCCGGATCATCGATCTGGAGGACCAGCTCGCGGCCCGTCGCGGCGACGGCGAGGACGACGAACGCCCGTTCGAGTTCCCGTGGGCGAACGAGGAGGCGGCCGCCGAGCCGTCCGCGACCGTGGATGAAGATTCGCTGGTGCCCGAGCAACAGCAATCTTCCACTGAACCGGCTCCGGCTGCCCCGGCCGAGGCGTCCGCGGCGGAGAAGGCCCGATGACGCTTCCGGCGGTGCCGGCCGACCTCGCCCGTCCCGGACCGGGGACGCTCACCGTCCGGGTCATGGTCGACGCCGACATCGAGACCGCGTTCGCCGCTGCGACCGACTGGCCGGCCCAGGCCCGCTGGATCCCGCTGACGTCGGTGAAGGTCGTCGAAGGCGACGGACGCAGCCTGGGCAGCGTCGTACACGCGTTCACCGGCATCGGCCGGGTGGGCTTCCTCGACGTGTTCACGGTCGTCGGCTGGGATCCGCCGCACAGCGTCCAGGTCGTGCACACCGGGCGGCTGATCCGGGGCCCGGGCGCGTTCCACCTCACCGAGTACGGGCGTCAGCGCACCGAGTTCGCCTGGAGCGAGGAGCTGTACCTCCCGTTCGGCCGGGCCGGTGAGGTCGCCTGGGCGGTGGCCCGCCCGCTGGCCGCGGCCGCGCTCAAGGCCGGCCTGCGGCGCTTCGCCCGGTACGTGGTCTCCCGATGACCGACGAGCTCACGCTCGCCGAGACCGGGCTGGTCCGGGGCGAGGACGGCGCGCTGCGCTGCTTCTGGGCCGGTTCGACCGAGGACTACGTCGCCTACCACGACGACGAGTGGGGCCGCCGCCTGACCGGCGACGACGCGCTCTTCGAGCGCGTCAGCCTGGAGGCGTTCCAGTCCGGGCTGTCGTGGATCACGATCCTCCGCCGCCGGGAGGGCTTCCGGCGTGCGTTCGCCGGCTTCTCGATCGCCGCGGTGGCCGAATTCGACGATTCGGACGTCGAGCGCCTGCTCGCCGACGCCGGAATCATTCGCAACCGGGCCAAGATCGAGGCCGCGATCACGAACGCCAGGCTCGCGGCCGAGCTCCCGGAGGGGCTGTCCGCGCTGCTCTGGTCGTTCGCGCCGCCGCCGAGGCCGCGCCCGCGCAGCCGGGCCGACGTCCCGTCGACGACCCCGGAATCCGTGGCGATGGCCAAGAACCTCCGCAAGCGGGGTTTCCGGTTCGTCGGGCCGACCACCGCGTACGCGCTCATGCAGGCAACCGGTATGGTCGATGACCACATTCAGGGCTGTTCGGTAGGCGCGACGTAGCCGCGGAGACCCCGTCGGAACCGTGCCCGGCCTCTTTTGTGCAGGTCCGACGCGTGCTTGTCCACTGTGTTTAGCCGGGTCGAGTTTGGGACGCCAGCAGGTATGGGCGAGAATAAGACAGTAGTGAGATGTCCCGGGCACGTGAGATCCAGCGAGCCTGCAAGGCGTGACCAGAGTTTCACCGACGGTCACCGGTCGAGGGGAGCATGAGATGGCGGCCATGAAGCCGCGGACGGGTGACGGTCCGCTCGAAGTCACCAAGGAGGGCCGCGGCATCGTGATGCGCGTACCACTCGAGGGTGGCGGTCGTCTCGTCGTCGAGATGAATGCCGACGAGGCCAGCGCGCTCGGGGACGCTCTGAAGAACGTCGTGGGTTAGTCGCCCACGGGCAGCCGGCCCAGGCCAGTCAGGCCGGGCCGGCTGTCGTTTGCGTTGGTAACTGCAGATCGGGAGGGTTTCGTGCTCGACGTCCGTCTGGTGGCTGTTGCCGATCTGCCCGCCGACGCGCCTCCGCTGGTGCTCGCGCTGCCGACCGTACCCGCGGAGTCTGAATCGTCCGAGGCGGCCGAGGCGGCTGACGGGGAGCGGCGGGCCGAGCCGGCGACGCTCCTGGGCACCGCCTACGCGCTCCCGGAGCAGCTCCGCGGCCTGGTCGACGCCTGGCTGGGCGACGAGCGACGTCCGGAGCCGCCGGCCAAGGGCAAGGCGGGCGAGATCGCCACGCTGCCGCTCCCGGGTGGGGTACCGGCCGTGCTGCTGCTCGCCGGGTCCGGCGACGGCGCCGAGGCGGACTGGCGCAAGACCGGGGCCGCGCTGGTCCGGGCCGCCTCCGGTGACCCCGAGCTGACGCTGGCGCTGCCGTCCGACGTCAGCCCCGAGGGCGTCCGGGGCCTGTTCGAGGGCGCGCTGCTGGCCTCGTACCGGTTCACGCTGGCGTCCGACCCGAAGCCGCCCACGCTGACCTCGCTCACCGTCGTCACCGACGATCCGTCACGTTTCGCCGACGCGGTCGCGCGGGCCGAGGCGGTCGCCCGCGGGACCGCGCTCGCCCGCGACCTGGTCAACACGCCGAGCAACATCAAGAGCCCGGAGTGGTTCGCCGCCCAGGCCGTCGAGGCGGCGACGCCGCTCGGCATCGACGCCCAGGTCCGCGACCCCGAGTGGCTGGCCGCGAACGACTTCGGCGGGATGCTCGCGGTCGGGGGCGGCTCGACGCGCGGCCCGCGCCTGCTCGAGCTGCGCTGGGCCCCGGACGGCGTCGACCTGCACTCGCTGCGGCACGTGGTGCTCGTCGGCAAGGGCATCACGTTCGACACCGGCGGCATCTCGATCAAGCCCGCGCAGGGCATGCAGCTGATGAAGAAGGACATGGGCGGCGGGGCCGCGGTCGTCGGCGCCGTGCTGGCCGCGGCTGCCCTGAGGCTGCCGCTGCGGGTCACCGTGCTGGTTCCGCTGGCCGAGAACATGCCCAGCGGCAGCGCGTACCGTCCCGGGGACGTCGTCCGCCATTACGGCGGCCGCACCTCGGAGATCTTCAGCACCGACGCCGAGGGCCGGATGGTGCTCGGTGACGCGCTGGCGTACGCGGTCGCGACGCTGCGGCCGGACGTCCTCATCGACCTGGCCACGCTGACCGGCGGTCAGGGCGTCGCGCTCGGGAAGCGCACCGCGGCCTTGTTCTCGGAGAACGACGACCTGGCCAAGGCGCTGTTCGAGGCGGCCGAGCAGGCCGGTGAGCGGGTCTGGCAGATGCCGCTGCCGGAGGACTACCTGGAGCAGATCGACTCGGACGTCGCGGACGCCAACAACAGCGGCGGACGGGGCGCGCAGAGCGCCACCGCAGCGCTGTTCCTGCGGCCGTTCGCGGGCGAGGCCCGGGACCGCTGGGTGCATGTGGACATGTCCAGCCCGGCCTGGTCCGACGGCCCGTCCGACGAGCTCACCAAGGGCGGAACCGGCTGGGGCGTACGCACCCTAACCAGGTGGCTGGAATCGCTCTAACCGAGCGACATGTACACGGTGAGGGTTTGTTCGGCGATGGCTTCCCAGCTGAACAGGTCGACCGCGCGCTGACGGCCGGCGCGGCCGAGTTCGCTCCCGCGCAGCGGGTTGCCGACGACCTCGGCGAGCGCGTCGGCCAAGCCGGCCTCGAACGCGGGCAGGTCGTCCGGCGTGTAGGGCACGAGCAGCCCGGTGACGCCGTCCTGCACGACCTCGGGGATCCCGCCGACGGCGCTGGCCACCACCGGCGCCCGGCACGCCATCGCCTCGAGGTTGACGATGCCCAGCGGCTCGTAGACCGACGGGCAGGCGAACACCGCGGCGTGGCTGAGCAGCGAGATGACGTCCTCGCGGGGCAGCATCTCGGTCTGGTGCAGCACGGTGTGCCCGGCGGCGCGCAGCCGCTCGATCCGCTCGGTGACCTCGGCCGCGATCTCCGGCGTGTCCGGCGCCGAGGCGCACAGCACGAGCTGGATGTTCTTGTCGATCCGCTCGGCCGCGGCCAGCAGGTGCGTGATGCCCTTCTGCCGGGTGATGCGGCCGACGTAGAGGATGTACGGCCGGTCGGTGTCGATGCCGACCTGGTGCAGTGCGGCGTCGTCGGTGGTGGGCGAGTACAGCTCGGTGTCGACGCCGTTGTGGACGACGTGGATCCGGCCGGCGTCGAGCGCGGGGTAGGCGGTCAGCACGTCTTCGCGCATGCCGTTGCTGACCGCGATGACCGCGTCGGCGCCCTCGAACGCGGTGCGCTCGGCCCACGACGAGATGCGGTAGCCGCCGCCCAGCTGCTCGGCCTTCCACGGCCGCAGCGGCTCCAGCGAGTGCGCGGTGACGACGTGCGGCTTGTCGTGCAGCAGCTTGGCCAGGTGCCCGCCGAGGTTCGCGTACCAGGTGTGCGAGTGGACGACGCTGACGTCACCGATGCCGTTGGCCATCTCGAGGTCGATGGAGAGTGCCCGAATTGCACCGTTCGCGTTGGCCAGCGACTCCGGCGGCGTGTAGGCCCGGGCGTCGGGGCGGGGCTTGCCGAACGCGTGCACCTCGACGTCGACGAGGCGTCGTAGTTCTCGGACGAGGAAGTCGACGTGGACGCCCGCGCCCCCATAGACCTCGGGCGGGTATTCGTTGGTCAGAACCGCGACGCGCATAGCGCACACCCTACGGCCCGACCCTGGATTCCTTGTTGTGTCAACAGCGTTAAACCTGTGGCCACAATCCCGACTAGGACGGCGGTCTCCGGGGAACTAGGGTCGCACTATGGTGGGTGGCTCGGTGACACGTTCAGTTCTCGGCATCGTCCTGGCTGGTGGCGAGGGCAAGCGGCTGATGCCGTTGACAGCGGACCGGGCCAAGCCCGCGGTCCCCTTCGGCGGCCCTTATCGCCTGATCGACTTCGTTTTGTCGAACTTGGTCAACGCGGAGATCCGGAAGATCTGCGTTCTGACCCAGTACAAGTCCCATTCGCTCGACCGACACGTCACCACCACGTGGCGGATGAGCACGCTGCTCGGGAACTACGTGACCCCGGTCCCGGCCCAGCAGCGCCTCGGCCCGCGCTGGTACACCGGCTCGGCCGACGCGATCTACCAGTCGCTGAACCTCGTGTACGACGAGGACCCGGAGTACATCGCGGTCTTCGGCGCCGATCACGTGTACCGGATGGACCCGGCGCAGATGATCGAGCAGCACGTGTTCTCCGGCGCCGGCGTGACCGTCGCCGGCATCCGCGTCCCGCGCCACGAGGCCACCGCGTTCGGCGTCATCAAGACGGCCGAGGACGGCCGGACGATCAGCGAGTTCCTGGAGAAGCCGGCCGACCCGCCGGGCGTCCCGGACGACCCGAACGTGGCCTACGCGTCGATGGGCAACTACGTCTTCACGACGAAGACGCTTCTCGACGCGCTGCGACTGGACGCCGAAGACCCGGCGTCGGCCCACGACATGGGCGGCAACATCATCCCGATGCTGGTCGGCAAGGGCGAGGCCGCGGTCTACGATTTCTCCGACAACGAGGTGCCGGGCGCGACCGATCGCGACCGCGGCTACTGGCGTGACGTCGGGACGCTCGACTCGTACTACGAGGCCCACCGTGACCTGGCGTCGGTGCACCCGATCTTCAACCTGTACAACCGCGACTGGCCGATCCTGACGTCGATGCCGCAGCTGCCGCCGGCGAAGTTCGCGCTGACCGGCCGGGCCATCGAGTCGATCGTCTCGGCCGGCTGCATCGTCACCGGCGAGGTGCGCGACTCGGTGCTCTCGCCCGGCGTCCTGGTCGGGGCGAAGGCCGAGGTCTCGGAGTCGGTGCTGCTCAACGGCGTCGTGATCGGCGAGGGCGCGATCGTCCGCAACGCGATCCTCGACAAGAACGTCGTCGTGCCGCCGGGCGCGCGGATCGGCGTCGACGGGGACCTCGACCGGCACAACTACCGGGTCAGCGAGGGCGGGGTCGTCGTGCTCGGCAAGGGCCAGCCGGTCATCGTCTGACCGCGACCAGCAGGCCGTCGTCGACCGGGAGGATCGCCGGGGTGAGGGCCGGGTGGTCGCGGATCGTGCGCAGCAGTTCCCGGGCCACCAGCGTGATCGGGTCGCGGACGCCGGGCTCCGCGACCCGCCCGCCGAGCAGCACGCCGCCGAACGCGACCGCTCCGCCCGGCCGGAGTAACCGGAGGGCCTCGACGAGGTAGTCCGGGTACTCGGTGACCGGTGCGTCGCTGATCAGCACCAGGTCGTAGTAGCCGTCGGCCAGCCGGGGCAGGACGTCCAGGGCCCGGCCGTTGATCAGCCGGGCCCGGCTCGGCGGGACGCCGGCCTCGCGGAACGCCAGCCGCGCCGCGCTCTGCAGCTCGGACTCCGAGTCGATGCTCGTGAGGACGCCGTCCGGCCGCATGCCACGCAGCACCCAGAGCCCGCTGACGCCGGTGCCGGTGCCGACCTCGACGACGGCCTTGGCCTGCATCGCGGCCGCGAGCATCCGCAGCGCGGCTCCGCAGTCGGGGGAGATGGCGAGGCAGCCGAGCTCGGCGGCCCGGGCCCGGGCGGTGGTCAGCACCGCGTCCTCGGGGGCGACGTCGTGCGGTTTCTTGGACCTTTCGGGCAACGAGGGCATGCCGGGGCGCGCTGAGGCATCCATCACAGTCCCTCCGTCCCAGCACCGCCTCGGACAGGGTAGGGGAACGCGCTCGGCCCGCGATCCGTTGGCAGGCAGGAAGCACCTGGCGCGGCGGATGTTCTCAGCCGCGCCACAGCGAGGAGTGGGAGGGTCCGGGCACAATGGTGATCACACCGATAGCGCCTGAGAAGGAGGTCGCTGTGAGCACGGCCTCCGACGAGCCCGCTGAGACAGGGTTCAACGAAGGTGTGGTGTGGGACCCGCCGGCCTGGGACGAGGTCGTCCGGGAGCACTCCGCCCGCGTCTACCGGCTGGCCTACCGCCTCACCGGCAACCGCCCCGACGCCGAGGACCTCACCCAGGAGGTCTTCGTCCGGGTGTTCCGCGCGCTCGACCGCTACCGCCCCGGCACGTTCGAGGGCTGGCTGCACCGCATCACGACGAACCTCTTCCTCGACCTCGCCCGCCGCCGCGCGCGTATCCGCTTCGAGGCCCTGCCCGACGACGCCGAGCGCGTGCCCGGCCGCGAGCGCAGCCCCGAGCAGGTCTACGTCGACGAGAACCTCGACGACGACGTCCAGCGGGCGCTGGCCGCGCTGCCACCGGACTTCCGGGCTCCGGTCGTGCTCTGCGACATCGAGGGCCTCTCGTACGAGGAGATCGCGGCGACGCTGGGCGTCAAGCTCGGCACCGTCCGCAGCCGCATCCACCGCGGCCGCAGCCAGCTCCGCGAGGCGCTGGCCCACCGCGCACCGAAGAACTCGCCCTACGGCGAGGGGGCGACGTCGTGACGGGGCCGCGTCGAGACCCGCACCTGGGTGAGCTCGCGTCCGCATTCGCGGACGACGCGCTCGACCTGACCACCCGCGACAGGGTCCTCGTCCATCTCGCGCACTGCGCCGAGTGCCGGGCCGAGGTCGAGGGGCACCGCCAGGTGAAGGCCCGGCTGGCCAAGCTCGAGTCGCCGCCCTGCCCGAGCTCCCTGCTCGACCGGCTGCGGGCGCTTCCCGAGTGCACGCCCGCCGAGCGGTCGGCGCCCGAGCTCACGCCTCCGCCGGTCCGTCTGGAGGCCAGCTTTCGGTCGGTGGCCCCGGCGGGTCGTCCGTCGGGCTCCCGTCGTCCGGTAGCCGTCCCCGGCCGACGTCGGCCCGCCGGCCGCGGCCCGGCCGGCGCCCGGCCCGGTAATCGCCGCCTGCGCCGCAAGGTCATGGCGACGGCGGTCGGCGGCGTGGCCGCGTTCGCGATCAGCCTCGGCACGGTCGTCGTCCTCGGCGGCGACCAGCAGCCGACGACGGTGAACCCGCCGATGCTGACGTACATCAAGGAGCACGGCGCGACGACCGGGGGCGTGCCCGGTGGTGATCGCGAGGCCTCCGTCGTCGACGTAGCGGACGACCACGAGTGAAGCGGGTCGGGCTGTTGCGCGTGGCCCGTCGGTTCGTGCTCGTGATGGGCGCGGGGGCGCTCGGAGCCGTGGTGTGTTCCACCGGCGTCTACCTGTTCGTCCCGGCTCCGGTCGAGACGACCGGTGCCGGTCAGTCCGGTGGCGGCACGACGCTCCGTAGCGCGCCCGCCCGAACGACGATGGGGACGTCGGAGCGCCGGGCGCTCGACCTCCTGCGACGGGCCGGGCGGGCGCCGGCCGAGATCAACTACCAGGGCACCAAGCTGTTCAAGAGCTGGTCGCGCTGGGGCCAGATGACGACCACCGCGTACATCCGGAACGTGCCCGGCCAGGGCGTCACGGTCGTCGCCAACGACGGGTCCGGCCGGGGCGTCTCCGGCCAGCGCAGCTCCCAGTTGGAGAGCGCGGACGTCAAGCCCGACCTCTCGGATTCCGCCCTGGCGACGTTGACCCAGGCCTACCGGGTGCAGATCGGCGGCGCCGAGCGGATGCTCGACCGCGCGGTGACCCGGGTCGACGTCCTGCGGCTGTCCGGCACCGTGGTCGGCCACATCTGGCTCGACGACGCCACCGGGCTGGCCGTGCAGCGCGAGCTGCTCGACACGGCCGGGCGGGTGATCCGCCGCTCGGTGTTCACCGGGCTGAGCATCCTGCCGGCCGTGGCGGCGGCCCCGTCGCCGGTCAGCGACGTCTCGGACTGCGCCGACGGGTTGTCGGCGGCGCAGCTGGCCGACCTCGCGGAGGAGGGCTGGGACCTGCCCGGCACCCAGCTGGCCGGCCTCACCCAGGTGTGTGCCCGGACCGTGGGCACCGGCGCCGACCGGTCGATCCAGCTCAGCTACTCCGACGGCCTGTTCACGCTCTCGCTCTTCGCCCAGCAGGGCCGGCTCGACCCGGCGGTACCGGCCGGTTTCAGCCGCCGCCAGGTCGGCTCCACCGACGTCTACCTGCGCTGTGGTCTCTACCGGGAGCTCAGCTGGGCGCGCTCGGGCATGGTCTACACGATGGTCACCGACGCACCGGACAGCACCGTGACGTCGATCGTCGAGGCTGTTCCTACGGTTACACCCGACGACGGTGTTCTCGCCCGGATGAGTAAGGGTATCCGCAGAGTGGGATCGTGGGTCGATCCATTCCACTGACTCGCTCGTGTGGAATACGCGAGGAACACTGGAGTTGAAGCACCCGGCGGCCGAGCCGGGGCTCCGAGGCGGAGGTACCCCCTTGACCGACGCGAGCCGGGTCGGCGGACGACCGGCCGACCCGTCCGCAGCAGGGTCGGAGGCGGCCGGGTCTCCGGCCGGGTCTCCGGCCGGGGGATCCTCGGCGCCGGGTAGCGGCGCGGGGGGTGGCTCGCCCTGGATCAACCCGCAGTCCGGTAACGGGTCGTGGGCCAATCCGCAGCCTGGCCCTGGGTACTCGCCGACCGGGGAGGTCTACGGGGCTCCTCGGAGCAACGGGTATCCGTCGAACAGTTATCCGACCGGTCCGGTGCCGGCTCCGCCGCGTCTGGGGCCCGTAGGGCCCGGGGGCGGGGTGCCTGGAGGCGGTGGCCCCGGTTCCGGCGGGCCTCCCGGGCCCGGGGGGGCTGGAGGGCCTGGGGGCGGGGTTCCTGGGGCTGGGGGGCCGCCGGCGGGGTCGCCGTTCTGGTCGCAGGCCGGGGCGCGGGATCCTTGGCGTGACCCGTCGGCCGCGCCCGCGTGGCTCGCGCCGACGCCGCCGGGCACTCCGCCGCCGGTCGGCCCGCCGATGCGCGCCGACGAGCCGGGCCGACGCGGTGGCCTGGGCTCGATGCTGCTCGTCTCGATCGTCGTCGCGGTGGTCGCGGGCCTGCTCGGAGGTGCGCTCGGCTACGTGGTGGCCGCCCGGACCGCCGGTGACACGTTCTCGCTCGGCAACAGCTCGGGCTCGACGCCGGAGCTGGCCGAGCGTCCGCCGACGTCGCTGGCCGGCATCGCCAAGATCGTGCAGCCGAGCGTCGTCACGGTCGTGATCCGCTCGGCCAGCGGCAACGGCAACGGCTCGGGCTTCGTCATCGACGACAAGGGTTACGTCCTCACGAACAACCACGTGGCCGCCCCGGCTGCCGCCGGTGGCACGCTCCGGGTCGTGTTCAGCGACGGCTCGTCGGTGGCCGCGTCCATCGTCGGACGCGACGCGGGCTCGGACGTCGCCGTGCTGAAGATCTCCAAGGACGACCTCAAGCCGGTGAAGTTCGGCGACTCGGACAAGATCGCGATCGGCGACCCGACCGTGGCCTTCGGTTCCCCGCTGGGGCTGGCCGACACCGTGACCAGCGGCATCGTCAGCGCGGTCGATCGTCCCGTGCGCACCGGCGGCGAGAGCGGCCAGAGCCAGGGCAACGAGGATTCGGCGTTCATGGCCGCGATCCAGACCGACGCGGCGATCAACCCCGGTAACTCGGGCGGGCCGCTCGTCGACGGCGCCGGCCGCGTGATCGGCGTCAACTCGGCGATCGCCGCGCTGCCCAGCCAGAGCGGGTCGAGCGGCGGCAACATCGGCATCGGTTTTGCGATCCCGATCAACCAGGCCAAGCGCGTCGCCGAGCAGATCATCGCGACCGGCTCGGCCCGGACGACGGTCATCGGCGCCGAGGTCGACCTCAACGACGAGAACTCGGCCGGTGCGCCGATGAGCACGGTCGTCGCGGGCGGCCCGGCCGACAAGGCCGGCCTGAAGGCCGGCGACGTCGTCACCCGGTTCGCCGACCGGCCGATCGAGGACGGCGTGGCGCTGATCGCGCTCGTGCGCAAGCAGGCTCCGGGCACCAAGGTAGGCGTGACCTACCGGCGCGGCGGTAAGACGACGACCACGACGGTGACGTTGGGTCAGCGTTGACCATACGTTCGGTTCGCACAGCAAACTGAGGCCTAGGGCGTCTGCCGCGGTGCAGGCGTACGGATTAGGCTGCGGGTGAGCGGCCAGGGACAGCTGTTTGACACGGCGGTGACCGCGGTGAGGAGCAGCAGTGTTCGAGAATCTCGGTTGGTCGGAGATCATCGTCCTGGTGCTGATCGGGCTGTTCGTCTTCGGCCCCGATCGGCTTCCCAAGGTCATCGGTGAGGCGGGTCGGATGCTGCGGACCCTGCGCCAGATGGCGCGGGGAGCGAGTGCTGAGCTGCGCGACGAGCTAGGCACCGACTTCGAGATAGAAGATCTCCACCCGAAGCGGTTCGTTCGCAAGCACCTCCTCAGCGAAGAAGACGAAGCAGCCCTGCGGAAGCCGCTCCAGGATGCGATGCGTGATTTCGAGGAGCTCCAGCACGTCGACGAGGTGACCGAGGCCTACCGAGACGAGACGCCGTCGCCCAACGGCCACAAGACCCCCACCAAGGACCGAGCCGCCCGCTACGACGACGATGCGACGTAAGGCGGGTTCGGCTTTCCGGCGGAGCGCCGGGAGCCCCGGCGGGCCGGGCCAGCGGACCTCTGGCAGGGTCGGCGGATCCCTGGCAGGGTCGGCGGATCCCTCGCATGGGCCAGCGGACCCCTCGTAGGGCCAAGCCGGGCCAAGTTGGGGCCAGCGGGGCCGAGTCGTGGGCGGTAGGGCCGCGCCGGGGCGGCGGAGAACCGGGGTCGGGCGGGCCAGCTGCCGGATAGGGCCGCGGGGCAACACCGAGCGGCCGAGACGGGCCGCATCCGCCGTTGCGCGCTGCGGCCGTGTAGTCCGAGCCGAGGTGGGCCCGGGACCGCGGCAGCGGTCACGGGGGCAGGGGCCCTAGGCCGGCGTTCCCGCACGGCGGCTGAGTTGGCTCGCCCTCGCACCGGAAGCCTCTGCGGCTCCGCAGTGACCTGCGGCCAGTCACTCGCGAGCGGCCTGCGGACGGTCGTCCTGCGCGCCTGTCCGTGTCGGCATCCCAGACGGCGACCCGCGCCGGACCGCACGCGCGGCGGACAGTACCGCAGCTCGGCGGCGGGCTACGGTCAGTCCTTCCGCGCGGCGGAGGCGGCCTGCGGACGGCGCGCCCACCAGCCGCGCGGCTGCGGGCCGTGCCTCCCTGGATGCTGCGGCCGGTCTCCTCACGCGGTGGCCCGCGCCGGCCTAGCTAGTCGGCGCGCCCGCGGGCCGACAGGCGGCGGGGCACCCGCCGCCGGCGCGAGCCACCCGGCGCGGCGGCCGGGCCACGCCACGGATCCCGCGCCCGGACCTGCGACCAGGACGGCGCTGTGCAGCGGCATGCCCCCCGCGCGGCGGCCTCCCGGACGATGCGGCCTATGCCGGCGCTGAGCGCTACGCAGACGGAACGCTGTCGGATGCGGCCACGAGCCGCTCAGCGGCCTACGGTCGGTCCTCTCGCGGGGTGGGATGCATCGCCCCCTCTCGCGGTGGACCGCGCTCAACGGCTCGCGCAGCGGCCCGCAGCCAGTCCCCCCACCACAGCGGGCTGAGGCGATCTTCCCGCGCAGCGGGTTGCGGCCAGTCCCCCCACCACAGCGGGCTGAGGCGATCTTCCCGCGCAGCGGGTTGCGGCCGGACCTCCCGCCACAGCGGGCTGAGACGACCTTCACGCGTGGTGGCCCAGCGGCTCCAGGCTGCGGCCGGCCCCACCAGGGCGCCCAGGGGCGGGCGAAGCCGCCCCCTACCGGCGGCCCGTCGGCGTCAAACCGAGACTCATCCCAGCCAACCCCCGCTGACGCACGGCCAACTTCTCGGCCACCGCCCCCAGCGCCTTCGCCGCCGGCGCGGCCGGATCCGCCAGCACCAGCGGGGTCCCCGAATCCCCACCCTCCCGCACCCGCGGATCCAGCGGAATCTGCCCCAGCAACGGCACCTGCGCCCCGAGCGTCTTCGTCAACGCCGCCGACACCGCCTCGCCGCCCCCAGACCCGAAAACGTCCATCCGCTCGCCGTTCGGCAGCTCCAGCCAGGACATGTTCTCCACCACGCCGACCAGCCGCTGGTGCGTCTGCAACGCAATGGAACCGGCCCGCTCGGCCACCTCGGCGGCGGCCTGCTGGGGCGTCGTCACGACCAGAATCTCGGCATTCGGCACCAGCTGTGCCACCGAGATGGCGATATCCCCCGTCCCCGGCGGCAGGTCCATCAGCAGCACGTCCAGGTCACCCCAGAAGACGTCGGCCAGGAACTGCTGCAGGGCCCGGTGCAGCATCGGCCCGCGCCAGACGACGGCCGTGTTGCCCGGCGTGAACATGCCGATCGAGATCACCTTCACGCCGTGCGACTGGGGCGGCATGATCATCTGCTCGACCTGCGTCGGGCGACCCTCCACGCCGAGCATGCGCGGCACCGAGAACCCGTAGATGTCAGCGTCGAGGACACCGACCGAGAGGCCGCGGGCGGCCAGCGCGGCCGCCAGGTTCACCGTCACCGACGACTTGCCGACGCCACCCTTGCCCGACGCCACCGCGTACACCCGAGTCAGCGAACCCGGCTGCGCGAACGGGATGACCGGCTCGCCCTTGCCGCCGCGCAGCGTCGACTGCAGTTCCTTGCGCTGCGCATCGCTCATCACGCCGAAGTTCACGCGCACCTGGGTCACGCCGTCCAGCGCGGCCACCGCCGCGGTGACGTCGTTCGTCAGCGTGTCTCGCATCGGGCAACCGGCCACCGTGAGCAGGACCGCGACCTCGACCACGCCGTCCGGGTGAACGGCCACCGATTCCACCATGCCGAGCTCGGTGATCGGCCGTTTGATCTCGGGGTCGTTGACCGCCGCGAGCGCCGTCCGGACGTCGCTCTCGGCCGGGAGCGTGGAGGAGACAGACATGACGCCAACTCTACGTCCGAGTAACGGCCCGCTTAGCGTTCGGGCATGGATCGAAGCATCGTCCGGGACGCGCTCGGCGTCGGCCTCGCGACCGGCGCGTACGGGATCGCGTTCGGCGCGGCCGGCGTCGCGGCCGGGTTCAGCGTCCTGCAGACGTGTCTGAGCAGCCTGCTGGTCTTCACCGGAGCGAGCCAGTTCGCGCTGGTCGGCGTCATCGGCGCGGGCGGGGGAGTGGCCGCCGCGGTGGGGTCGGCCCTCCTGCTCGGCGCACGCAACGCGCTCTACGGCGTCCGTCTCTCGAGTCTTCTGGGCTGGACCGGCTGGCGGCGCGCGATCGCGGCCCAGGGTGTGATCGACGAGTCAGCGGCGATGGCCCTCCCGCGCACGACGCCGGAGGCGTCGCGGCTGGCGTTCGTCTCCACCGCGCTGAGCGTCTTCGTGTTCTGGAACGCGGCCACGCTGATCGGCGCGGTCGGCGCCACCGCCGTCGGGGATCCCGCCGTTCTCGGTCTGGACGCCGCCGCGCCGGCCGGGTTCCTCGCGCTGCTCGCCCCGCGACTGCGCGAAGGCGGCGGGGCCTGGCGGGTGGCCGCCGCCGGCGCGGTGATCGCACTGCTGGCGACGCCCTGGCTACCGCCCGGCGTGCCGGTCCTGCTGGCGAGCTTCGGCGTTCTCGTGGCCCTCGGACGGCCGCGGTGATCTGGCTCGCGCTGGCCCTCGCCGCCGCCGGGTGCTACCTGTTCAAGCTCCTCGGCCTGTCGCTGCCGTCACGCTGGCTGGCCGACCCCCGGGTGCTGCGGATCGCGATGCTGCTTCCGGTCGCGCTGCTGGCCGCCCTGGTTGCGGTCCAGACGTTCGGCGACGGCCGCTCGCTCGTCCTCGACGCGCGGGCGGCCGGGCTCGGCGTCGCCGTCGTCGCGGTGCTGCTCCGCGCCCCGTTCCTGCTCGTCGTCGTGCTGGCCGCGGCCACCGCCGCAACCGTCCGAGCGGTCAGCGGGTGAGCTTCGCCCGTCGGCCGTCGTCGCGGCGGCCGTCCGGCGAACCGCCCCGGCGGTCGGCCCGGCGGGTCTCGGAGGGCGGCCGGGTCAGCTCGGCCTCGGCCTCCGGGGCCTCCTTCAGGTCCTCGACCAGCCGCCCGAGCTCCGTCCGCAGGTATTCGCGGGTCGCGACCTCGTTGATCGCCAGCCGCAGCGCGGCCAGCTCGCGGGCCAGGTACTCGGTGTCGGCCTTGGCCGCCTGAGCCCGCAGCCGGTCCTCCTCCAGCCCGATCCGGTCCCGGTCGGCCTGCCGGTTCTGGGCCAGCAGGATCAGCGGCGCCGCGTACGCGGACTGCGTCGAGAAGGCCAGGTTCAGCAGGATGAACGGGTACGGGTCCCAGCGCAGGTGCACCGCGAAGATGTTGATCGTCACCCAGACGATGACGATGAACGTCTGGATGATGATGAAGTTGCCGGTGCCGAGGAACTGCGCGACCCGTTCGGAGAGCCGTCCGAACGCGTCGGCGTCCACCCGGGGGAGCCTCCGGCGATGTTCGCGGGGCTGGTCCAAGCGGCCGCGGGATCGAGCCAGGTCCGTGGTCATACCCACTCACCTCCTTCGCTGGTTCAGGTCTGGTCGCGCCAGTCCTCCGGCAGCAGGTGATCCAGGACGTCGTCCACGGTGACGGCACCCAGCAGCCGGTCGTTCTCGTCCACCACCGGTACCGCGACCAGGTTGTACGTCGCCAGGTAGTGCGCCACCTGGGCGAGCGTCGCGTCGGCGTCCAGCGGGGTCAGGTCGGCGTCGATCACCGCGCTGACCAGCTTGCTGGGCTCCTCGCGCAGCAACCGCTGGATGTGCGCGATGCCGAGGAAGCGGCCGGACGGCGTCGCCGACGGCGGACGGCAGACGTACACCTGCGACGCCAGCGCCGGCGTCAGGTCGGGGTCGCGCACCCGGGCCAGCGCGTGGGCGACCGTGGCGTCCGGCGGCATGATCACCGGCTCCGACGTCATCATGCCGCCCGCGGTGTCCTCGGTGTAGTCGAGCAGCCGGCGCACCGGCGCGGCCTCGGACGGCTCCATCATCGCGAGCAGCCGTTCCTGCTCGGTCTCGGGCAGCTCGCCGAGCAGGTCGGCGGCGTCGTCCGGGTTCATCTCCTCGAGGACGTGCGCGGCCCGCTCGGCCTCCAGCGAGCCCAGGATCTCGATCTGGTCGTCCTCGGGGAGCTCCTCCATGACGTCGGCCAGCCGGTCGTCGCCGAGCGCCGCCGCCACCTCGACGCGTCGCTTGTCCGAGAGCCCCTGCAGGACGTTGGCCAGGTCGGCCGCGCGCAACTGGTCGAACACCGCGAGCAGGTTGGCCGCGCCCTGGCGGTCCTGGGTGCTGATCACGCCCTCGACCTCGCCCCAGTCGACCTGACGCAGGTGGCCGCGGCGTTTGCCCAGGACGCCCTGGATCTGCTCGCGCGCGGCGACCTTGATCAGCTCCCACTCCCCGGTGCGCGACCGCTCCATCGCCACGTCGACGACGACGGCCTTCACCGGCGAGTCGCCGATCAGCGTCACCTGCCGGTCGAGCATGTCGCCCAGCGCCATCAGCTCACCGGTGCGCTGCTCGAAGCGTCGCAGGCTGATCGTGCCGGTGTTCAGCATCACAGCGTCCGGATCGAACGCGGTCACCCGGCCGAGCGGGACGAAGATCCGACGCCGGTGGACGACCTCGACCACCAGACCGGTGACCCGGGGCGGACGGGTGATCTCGGCCCGGGGGCGGACCACCGCGTCGCGGACGCGGCCCAGCTGGTCGCCGCTCGGGTCGAAAACCGCGACGCCGGCCAGGCGAGCCAGGTAGATCCGCGTGCCGGTGGTCACTGTGGGAGCTTACGACGGCCCAGCGTGCGGGGGACCGGCGTGGGGGTGACCGCCGTGGTCGGGCGGGGCGCAGCGGCGCCGGAGCCGTCCGGCAGCGTGTCGCCGGCCTCCACCGGTTCGCCGGCCGGGGTCAGCCGGCTGATCCGGGCGTCGACCGCCCACCGGGCCGGCGCGCCGACCGGATCGCTCGCGTTGAGCCGCTTGGTGGCCAGCTGCGGCGCGATGTCGTCCCAGGCCGGAGTGCCGGGTCCGACCCGCTCGACCGACGCCCGCCAGGTGAGGATCCGCCCGCCGTGTTCGCCGCGGAGGGTGACCAGGCACTCGTCGGCCCCGTCGAGGCCGGGCGCGGGTTGCTCGGTGCCCCCGTGCAGCACGTACGCCGCCCCGTCGATCCAGGTCAGCCAGGCCGTCGTGGCCGGGTGCCCGTCGATCGTGAGCCAGCCGACGGCTGCCTTCTTCATGACCTCGCCGATCAGCGGATGCGCCATGAATGAAAGTCTGACAGCCGTGAGTCGTGCCACCTGGGTGATGCTCGGAGTCGCGGTGGCCGCAGTGGCCACGTCCGGGCCGCTGATCGCGGCGATCGCCGCCCCGGCGCTGGCGATCGCCTTCTGGCGGCTCGGCCTGGCCGCCCTGGTGCTGGCCCCGATCACCACGGTCCGGCTCCTGCGGGTGCCGGCCGAGCGGCCCGGCCGGAGGACGCTCGGCGCCTGCCTCGCGGCTGGCGCCCTGCTGGCCGGCCACTTCGGCACCTGGATCCCGAGCGTGACGATGACCAGCGTGGCGACGTCGACCGCGCTGGTGTGCACGCAGCCGATCTGGGCCGCGATCATCGCGGCGATCGGTGGCCAGCGGTTCACCCGGAGATTCTGGTTCGGCGTGCTGCTCGCGGTCGTCGGAGCGACCGCGATGACCGGCGCCGACGTCACGGTCTCGGCCCGGGCGCTGGCCGGCGACGCGCTGGCGCTCGTCGGCGCCGTGCTGATGGCCGCGTACGTGACGGTCGGATCGAAGGTGCGGGCCACCACCAGCACGACGACGTACACGACGTTCTGCTACGGCGTCTGCGCGGTGTTGCTGCTGGCGGTGTGCCTGGTCGCGGGCGTCCGGCTCACCGGCTACCCGGCCGAGGCGTGGCTGCAGCTGGCCGCGCTCACCGGCGGAGCCCAGTTCCTCGGCCACTCGCTGATCAACCGGGTGCTGGCGTCGCTGTCGGCGACCACGGTGAGCGTCGCGATCCTCTTCGAGGTCCCGGGTGCGGCGCTGCTCGCCTGGATCTTCCTCGGGCAGACGCCGCCCGGGCTGGCCTGGCCGGGCCTCGCGCTGCTGTTGACCGGCCTCGTCCTGGTGACCGTGGCGAGCAGAAGGTCACACTCTGAACCGGTTCCGGAGCCGCTGACCGGCGATGGTCCGTCGGTAAGTTACTCATGAGTTGGACCCCATCGCTGAGGAGCCCACCCATGACCGAACCCCGAACCCTGCGGCCGCGCCGCTCCAGCCTGGCCGTGCCCGGCTCGAACCCCCGGTTCCTGGAGAAGGCCAAGGGCCTCCCGGCCGACCAGGTCTTCCTCGACCTCGAGGACGCCTGCGCCCCGCTGGCCAAGCCGGAGGCCCGGAAGAACATCGTCGCGGCGCTGAACGAGGGCGGCTGGGGCGACAAGATCCGGGTCGTGCGGGTCAACGACCTGACGACGCACTGGACCTACCGGGACGTCGTCGAAGTGGTCGAGGGCGCGGGGCAGAACCTGGACTGCATCATGCTGCCCAAGGTGCAGAGCGCCGCTCAGGTGGAGTGGCTGGACCTGACGCTGACCCAGATCGAGAAGACGATGGGCTTCGAGGTCGGCCGGATCGGCATCGAGGCCCAGATCGAGAACGCCAAGGGCCTGATCGCGGTCGACGCGATCGCGCAGGCGTCGCCGCGGGTCGAGACGATCATCTTCGGGCCGGCCGACTTCATGGCCAGCATCAACATGAAGTCGCTGGTGGTGGGCGCCCTGCACCCGGACTACCCGGGTGACCCGTTCCACTACATCCTGATGAAGATCCTGATGGCCGCCCGGGCCTACGACAAGCAGGCCATCGACGGCCCGTTCCTGCAGGTCCGCGACGTGGACGCGTTCCGGGAGGTCGCCAAGCGGGCGGCGATGCTCGGCTACGACGGCAAGTGGGTGCTGCACCCGGGCCAGATCGACGCGGCGAACGAGATCTTCTCGCCCAGCCAGGAAGACTACGACCACGCCGAGCTGATCCTCGACGCGTACGACTACGCGACGTCCGAGGCCGGCGGCAAGAAGGGCTCGGCGATGCTCGGCGACGAGATGATCGACGAGGCCAGCCGGAAGATGGCGCTGGTCGTCGCGGGCAAGGGCCGCGCCGCCGGGATGAGCCGCACGTCGAGCTTCACGCCCCCGGAGTGAGGCGAACGGGCCCGGCGCAGGCCGGGCCCGCCGTCACGGGCTGGTCGAGGACGTCGTGATCGCGATGACGATGATGACCGCGTAGACCAGGATGAACGTGATCGAGAGGCCGAAGCCGATCCAGCCGACGACGATGCCGGCGGTCGCGAAGCCCTCGCCGTCTTCACCGGTCTGCCGGATCTCCTTCTTCGCCGAGTGCCCGAGCAGCGCCCCGACGATGCCCGGCAGCCCGAGGCACATCATGAACGACACGATCGACACGATCATCGCCGCGAGCGCCTTGCCGTTCTGCTTCCGCGGCGGCGGGTAGCCGTAGGCCGGGTAGGCCGGAGCCGGGGCGCCCCACGCACCCGGCTGCTGCTGGTAGGCCGCGTTCGGGTCGTAGGCGGCCGGCGTGGCCCCGTAACCCGAGGTCGGGTTCGGATAACCCGAGGTCGGATTGGGATAACCCGAGGTCGGCGCCGGATAACCGGACGTCGGGTCGGGGAACCCGGAGGTCGGCTTCGCCCACGGGTTCGACTCGTCCGGCGGCGGACTGTACGTCATGGGCGCGTCCTATCACAGTGGCGGCAAACTTCGCCCAGGGTATTCGTGGACGCACGCCCGCCTCGGGCGGGGCGTCGCCGTCGGAATCACGTACGACACAATCACCGCATGAGTGAGCACGCCGCCCCGACGGTTAATCCCACCGACCGCCTCGACGGCAGGGTCGCGCTCGTCACCGGCGCGGGCAGCCCGGACGGTATCGGGTACGCGATCGCCCGCCGGCTGATCGCGCTCGGCGCCCGCGTCGGCATCGTCTCGACCACCCGCCGGATCCACGAGCGCGCCGCCGAGCTCGGCGCCTCCGGGTTCGTGGTCGACCTCGTCGACCCGGCTGAGGTCGAGGCTTTTGCCGACGCGGTGCGCGACGCGCTCGGCGACGTCGAGGTGCTGGTGAACAACGCGGGCATGGCCAGCGTGGCCAGCCCCGAGGTGCTTCGCCCGGTGAGTCAGCTCTCCGACGACGACTGGCGCACCGAGATCGACCGCAACCTGACCAGCGCGTTCAACACCAGCCGGGCGTTCGTCGGCGGGATGACCGAGCGCGGCTGGGGGCGGATCGTCAACATCGCGTCGACCACCGGGCCGATCAACGCGATGCCGGCCGAGGCGGGTTACGCGGCCGCGAAGGCCGGGATGGTCGGGCTGACCCGGGCGCTGGCGATGGAGGTCGTGGCCGACGGGGTGACCGTGAACGCGGTGGCGCCGGGCTGGATCCACACCGGCTCGTCCACGGTCAGCGAGCTGCACTACGGCCGCCTGACGCCGCTGGGCCGCCCCGGCTCCCCGGACGAGGTGGCCGCCACCGTCTCGTTCCTGACGACGCCGGCCGCCTCGTACGTCACCGGCCAGATGCTGGTGGTGGACGGCGGTAACTCGGTCCTGGAGTCCCGTGGTTAGGTTCACAAGGGGCTGAATCGGTCAGGTGGGTGATACTCCTCGGTAACAAACCGACGGAGGGAGCGCCCTGTGGCCCGTCTCGCGCAGACCCATGGGTTGACCGAAATCCAGAGCGACATCCTGGCCACGGTCCGGACCTTCGTCGACAAGGAGATCATCCCGCACGCCCAGGCCCTCGAGCACGCCGACGAGTACCCGACCGACATCGTCGACGGCATGAAGGAGATGGGCCTGTTCGGGCTCATGATCCCCGAGGAGTACGGCGGTCTCGGCGAGTCGCTCCTCACCTACGCGCTGGTCGTCGAGGAGATCGCCCGGGGTTGGATGAGCGTCTCCGGCATCATCAACACCCACTTCATCGTCGCCTATCTCCTGCGCCAGCACGGCTCCGACGAGCAGAAGCAGCGCCTGCTGCCACAGATGGCCACCGGCGACGTCCGGGGCGCGTTCTCGATGTCGGAGCCTGCCCTGGGTTCGGACGTGAGCGCGATCTCCACCCGGGCCAAGAAGGACGGCGACGACTACGTCATCACCGGCCAGAAGATGTGGCTGACGAACGGCGCCCAGTCGTCGGTCGTCGCCACGCTGGTCAAGACCGACGAGGGCCAGGAGTCGGTCTACCGGAACATGACGACGTTCCTGGTGGAGAAGGAGCCGGGCTTCGGCGAGACCGCGCCCGGCGTCACGATCCCGAAGAAGATCGAGAAGATGGGCTACAAGGGCGTCGAGACGACCGAGCTGATCTTCGACGACGCCCGCCTCCCGGCCACCGCGATCCTCGGCGGCCCGGAGAAGGCCGGCCGCGGCTTCTACCAGATGATGGACGGCATCGAGGTCGGCCGCGTGAACGTCGCCGCAAGGGCCTGCGGCATCGCGATCCGCGCGTTCGAACTCGGCGTGGCCTACGCCCAGCAGCGCAAGACGTTCGGCAAGGCGATCGTCGACCACCAGGCGATCGCATTCAAGCTGGCCGAGATGGCGACGAAGATCGAAGCCGCGCACGCCCTGACCGTGAACGCCGCCCGGCTCAAGGACGCCGGCGAGCGCAACGACGTCGAGGCCGGCATGGCCAAGCTGCTGGCCAGCGAATACTGCGCCGAGGTGACGCAGGAGTCGTTCCGCATCCACGGCGGCTACGGCTACTCCAAGGAGTACGAGATCGAGCGGCTCATGCGCGAGGCGCCGTTCCTGCTCATCGGCGAGGGCACGTCCGAGATCCAGAAGACGATCATCAGCCGTGGCCTGCTCCGCGAGTACGGCCTCAAGTCCTGAGAAGAGAGCCCGGGCGAAGGGGTGCCTCGCCCGGGCTCTCCGCGCACCCCGCCCGCCTGCGCAGACCCGGACCCCGTTCGCGGGCCGGGCGCGGTGCACTAGCCCTACCGGATGCGTCGCCGCAGGTCGACGCATCGTTCGGCAGGGTCTTGGGGTGTCCGGACCGGTCCCCAGGCCGGGCCCGGACGTCTGTGGGTCACAGCAGCGTGAGCTGCTGCGTTTTTTCCGCCTCCGGTTCCTCGATGGCTCGCGCATTGCCGGGCGTGCGGTTCCCGATGCCGTACGACTCGGCGATCTTCCGCACCCGCGCGGTGAGATCCTTCGTGTACTCGGCCGGCGCGTAGGCGCCCTCGCGGTACAACCGGCGGTACTTCGGCACGAGATCCGGCCGCGCCCCGCGCAGCCAGCCCAGGAACCACTCCCGCGCGCCCGGGCGCAGGTGCAGGGTCAGCGGCGTCACCGCGACCGCTCCGGCGTCCGCGATCGCCGCCACGGTGGCTTCGAGGTGCTCGTCGGTGTCGGTGAGATACGGCAGCACGGGTGCCATCAGGACGCCGCACTCGATGCCGGCGTCGGTCATCGCCCGGCAGACGCCGAGCCGCGCTCGTGGATTCGGAGTACCCGGTTCGACCTGACGCCAGAGCGCCGCGTCGACGAACCCCACCGAGACGTTCACCCGCACGTCGGTGATGCGGGCCGCCTCGGTCAGCAGGTCGATGTCGCGCAGCACGAGCGTGCCCTTGGTCAGGATCGAGAAAGGGTTCGCGTGGTCGCGCAGCGCGGTGAGCACCTCCCGCATCAGCCCGTACCGGCCCTCGGCCCGCTGGTACGGATCGGTGTTCGTGCCCATCGCGATGTGCTCGCCCGACCACGACCGCGCCCCGAGCTCACGTCGCAGCAGCTCACCGGCGTTGACCTTGACGACGATGCGCGAATCGAAGTCGTGCCCGGAATCCAGGTCGAGATAGGTGTGGGTGTTGCGGGCGAAGCAGTAGGTGCAGGCGTGCGTGCAGCCGCGGTACGGGTTCACCGTCCAGCGGAACGGCACCGGCGACGACGCCGGCACCCGGTTGAGAATCGACTTGGCCCGGATCTCGTAGAAGGTCACCCCGCGGAACTCCGGAGCGTCGAACGTGCGGACCCGGACCCCGGCCGCCTCGAGCGGAAGGGGCAGCGGCACGGCGGCCGGCTCCTCCTCGTCCGCATCGGTCGACAGCAACCGCATGTGGTCCCAGCGCATTGCCTCTCCCGTTCTGGTCATCCCCCCGTTGAGACCACCGTATTCGAACATGCGTTCGAGCGCCAGCAGGATATGGCTGTGTCGGAAGTCTGTTTTGTCGGACAACCTGGAGGCCCGTCATGACCGCCCCGTCTCCGTCTGTCGATCTCCCGCCGTTCCCCCGCGACGGTGATCTGCCGTCCTACCTGCGGTGGCAGGCCATGGCCTGCGGCGACCACTCGCCGCTCTATCGCGCGCTGCTCGACGGCGCGGCGATCGACGTCGAAAAAGGAGGGCCGGTCGCCGGGCTGCTGGCGCCCTACGCGGACCGGCTGACCGCCTCGCCCGGCCTCCGCCTGCTGGCCGCGGTCCACTGCCTGGTGCTCGACGGCGCGCTGCCCGAGCTGGCGCCCTACTACCCGAGCGTCGGGGGCACCGAGCCGCCGGAGAGCGCGTGGCCGGTCGTCGAACGCGTGCTCGAGCAGCGGACCGACGAGGTCGCGGCCGCGATGGCCGCGCCGGTCCAGACGAACGAGACCGGGCGCGCGTCCGTGCTCTACGCCGGCCTGCTGGTGCTGGCCCACCGCACCGGGCTCCCGATCCGGCTGCTCGAGATCGGTGCCGCGGCCGGCCTCAACCTGCGGGCCGACCGGTTCGGCTACCGGACCGCGACCGGCGTCCACGGCGATCCGGGCAGCCCGCTGGTGCTCGACGAGCCGTGGCGCGGGGAGGCGCCGGTGCCGCTGGGTACGCGGGTGCGGGTCGTCGAGCGCCGGGGCTGCGACCCGGCTCCGCTCGACCCCTCGTCGCCGTCCGACCGGCGCCACCTGGAATCGCTGATCTGGGCCGATCAGGTCGATCGGCTGGAGCGGTTGCGGTCCGCGTTCACGGTCGCCGAGCGCGTCCCGGCGCCGGTCGACCGCGCCTCCGACACGGCCGCCTGGCTCGCCGACCGTCTCTCCGAGACGGCGTCCGGCACGCTCACCGTCGTCTGGAACTCCGTCATCAAGGGCTACGTCGATCCGGACGCCTGGAAGGCGATCGAAGTACTTCTGGCCGACGTGGGGGAGCACGCCGGCGGTGACGCCCCGCTGGCCCGGCTGAGCTTCGAACCGGAGACCGACGAACGCGGGAAGCCCCGCTTCGCGGCCTGGCTCACGCTCTGGCCCCACGGCGAGCGACGACTACTAGGCACCGCAGGAGGCCACGGCACCCCGTTCGACTGGGCGGGATAATGGAAGGGTGACTCCCACCTTCGTCTACGACGGCGACTGCGCTTTCTGCTCTACGTGCGCGCGGTTCATCGAGCGCCGGATTCCGACGTCGGCCGACGTCGTGGCCTGGCAGCGCACCGATCTGGACGCGCTCGGGCTGAGCGTCGAGGACGCCGAGACCGCGGTGCAGTGGGTCGGTCCCGACCGGCGGGCGGCGGGCCCGGACGCGATCGCCGCGCTGCTGATCGACGCGGGCTCGTTCTGGCGGCCGGCCGGCCGGGTGCTGCGGCTGATGCCGATCAGCGCGCTGGCCTGGCCGCTCTACCGGTGGGTGGCCCGCAACCGCGACAAGCTCCCCGGCGGGAGCGCGACCTGCGCGCTCCCGCAGGCCGAGCGGGACAAGCTCGCGAATTAGGTCGGCGCGGGCTCGCGGGAGCGGCGCGGCACGCGGAGGTTCTCCAGCGGCAGCAGCGCGGCCAGAGCGACCAGGTGGGGCCAGAACGCGATCGTCAGGCCGGCGTAGACCATCGCGTGGAACCCGAACAGGAACAGCACCCCGTAGGTGAGCCAGCGCCCGCGCAGGAACAGCAGCACCGGGCTGCCCAGCTCGAACACGATCGTGCCGATCTGGGCGAGCACCAGCAGGTACGGCACGTGCACGGTCCAGTCCGAGAAGATCGTCCCCCGGCGCAACACGGCCTTCGTGTACGTCGCTCCGGTGAGCCAGTCGATGCCGCCGAACCGGAACTTCGCCCAGGACGCGAGGAAGTACGTGCAGACGACCGCGATCGCGGTCGCCTTGACCGCCCAGCCGGCCCTGGCCGAGAGCGTCCGGTCGCCCCACCGGGCCGGCCCGACCGTCGGCAGCACGGCCAGCAACACCAGGTACGACACCCGGTCGTGGTCGACCTTCCCGTACGACATCGCGACGAGCATCCAGGCCAGGTACAGCACCGCGACGAGCGTCCCGAGCACCCGCGGGGCCCGCCCGGTGGCGGCGGCCAGCGCGGTGCCCACCAGTGCCACGCACAGCACCACGATCAGCGCGTGGGTGGGCGAGGGTAGGTCGAGCACCCGTGCGACCCGCAGCGGCTGGTACAGCGCCGGGGGAACGTCCCGGTGCGCCAGCGCCCACGGCGTGATCAGGAAGACGTCCAGAGGAACGAACAGGTAGGCGAGCGTCCGCAGGACCGCGATCCGACCGAGCGCCACCGGCGCGAAGCACCAGCGCTCGATCACGGGATCTCCCGCCGCACGGTCGTCGTGTCCTGCCACTGGCCGGTCGGACGTCCGTCCTTCAGCTGGATCAGCCGGACGACGACGTCCACTTCACGCAGGCGGGGCCGGTCCGGGTGGCGGGTGTGGTAAGCCGACGCGACCGCGTCGAGGAGTGCGGGATCGTCGGCGATCCGCTCCTGCTGGCCCTCGATCTCGGCCCGGCGCAGGCCGGTGTCGGAGTCCGACAGCACGATCCGCTCGCCGTCGACGGTCACCGCCTCGACGCGGAGCGACTTCACCGGGGCGTCCAGGCGGTCGGTCGTCGAGTACATCCGGAACGGCGCGAACGGGAAGTCGTCGTCCTGCCCGAACAGCGTGCCGAGGATCAGGAGCAGCAGCCCGGCGAGCGCGATCCCGATCCGGCTCCACCGACTGATCGGTCCTAGCGTGTCCGTCTGCTCCACGGGTGGCAGTGTGACACTCCTCGCTGCGGCCCCCGGGCTCCCCGGTCACAATCCACAGCTACCGGCGAGTAGCAAAGGAGCGTTCGCATGCAGTTCGGGCGTTACTACGAGGAGTTCGAGGTCGGCGCGGTCTACAAGCACTGGCCCGGCAAAACGGTCACCGAGTACGACGACCACCTGTTCTGCCTGATCACGATGAACCACCACCCGCTGCACCTCGACGCGAACTACGCCGAGGAGACGACCGACTTCAAGCGCAACGTCGTCGTGGGCAACTACGTCTACTCGCTGCTGCTCGGCATGTCGGTGGCCGACGTCTCCGGCAAGGCGATCGCGAACCTCGAGGTCGAGTCGCTCCGGCACATCGCGCCGACGTTCCACGGCGACACGATCTACGGCGAGACCGAGGTACTCGACAAGACGCCCTCGAAGTCGAAGGACGACCGGGGCGTGGTCTACGTCGAGACCAAGGGCTACAAGCAGGACGGGACCGTCGTCTGCGTCTTCCGTCGGAAGGTGATGGTCCCGAAGCGGTCCTACGGCGATGCCCGCGGAGGAGAGCAGCCGGGAAGGCCGACGCCGAAGGCGTAGGTACTGTTCTGCAGCGTGGACGACGAGGTCGAGCTGCCGGTCGGAGTGGGCCCGTGGGAGGGTCCGTGGCCTTCCGATTCCCGCTACGACCCCGAGTTGCTGGCCGCCGGCGACCGGCGGAACGTCGTCGACCGCTACCGGTACTGGCGGCGGGACGCGATCGTCGCGGACCTCGACCGCGTCCGGCACCCGTTCCACGTCGCCATCGAGAACTGGCAACACGACTTCAACATCGGGACCGTGGTCCGGACCGCGAACGCGTTCCTGGCTCGCGAGGTGCACATCGTCGGCCGGCGGCGGTGGAACCGCCGCGGTGCGATGGTGACCGACCGTTATCAACACATCCGTCACCATGCGGACGTCGACGAGCTGCTCGCCTGGGCGGCTGACTCGCGGTTGCCGGTGATCGGCATCGACAACCTGCCCGGCGCCGTGCCGCTGGAGACCGTCGAGCTGCCCCGGGCCTGCGTACTGCTGTTCGGCCAGGAAGGGCCGGGGCTGTCGGACAGCGCGCGAGCCGGGCTCGACCTGGTGTGCTCGATCGCGCAGTTCGGCTCGACCCGCTCGATCAACGCCGGAGTCGCGTCCGGGATCGCGATGCACGCCTGGATCCGCCGCTACGCCGTTTAGATAATTTTGTCCGATTGTGTCAGGTCTTGACGGGAGATGGTCCGAAGGCGGACCGTTGCGCTGTGTCAACACCGCCATGTTGCCCACGCTGTGCGCTCGGGGTCCGGGGCCCCGACCTGATGCACAGCGAGTGGCGCTGCGCCGTGCACGGGGCCGTCCCGCCGTTGCACGTCGCCCGCCAGCTGGGTTCCGACGTGCTCGACGCCGTCCGGGTGGACGCCGGCGTGCCGGTGTGGCTGCCCTGGCCGATGCTTCCCGACTGGACGATCACCGGGCTCGCCTGGGCCGGTGACGACCGGCGCCCGATCGTGGCCACCGCGGTGGCGTGCACCGGCCCGGCCCCGCTCGGCGGCGTGGCCGACGTCGTCCTGGTCGCGGAGGAGCCGGGAGTCGGACTCGGGTCGCGGTTCGCGGGCCTGTCCGGACTGGACCCGGGCGAGATGCTCTGCGACGGCCTGCTCAACACCAACGCGCACGCCAAAGTGGTCGCTGCCGGCCACCCGACGCCACTCTGGTCGATCGAAGCGGACGACGATCGCTGCGCCTACGTCGGGGAGGCGAAAGGCATGTGGTTGTGGGCCATCGCGTGGCCCGCGCAGGCGGGATATGTGTTGGCGGAGCACTTTGTGTTGTTGGACGGTCGCGATGGGCTACCAGGACCGTTGCCGTTCGGGGCGCTCTCGCCGTACCTTCAATGGGGGCCGCCGGAGGAGGGAGTTTCTTAACGCGCCGACACGGCCTGCGCATGTTCGCTACTGCTTGCCCGCGATGGTAAAACGGCGTTCGTCGTCGAGCGGGAGGTAGGGCGGCAGTGAAGAAGGCCCTGGGTTGGATCGTGGTCGCCTTTCTCATCTTCTACATCGTGACCCAGCCGGGCGACGCCGCGAACTTACTGCGCTCGCTCGGCGATGGATTGCGCGACATCGCGACCGGTTTCGGGACGTTCGTATCTAACGTTTTCTAAGAGGCTTATTCAGGAGCGGTCCGCCGAGCGACTGCTCAGGGGCCGATCCTGTGACGACGTACGATGGTGCGCTCGGTGCTGAATAAGCCTCTGAGTAGCGACTTCCGTCCCCCCGTGGAGGTGTGCGATGGCCGAAGACCAGACGAGTCCCGGGCCGAGCCCGGAACGCGATCTCGGTCGTCGGACGTGGAGTGAGCCTCCGCCCGCGCGCATGGGAATCACCCCGGTCCCGACCGACGACGATCCGACGTCGCCCTCGGGTGGATCGGTGCCCCCGCCGCCCCCGCCCCCCGGTCCGGGCGGGGCGTTCGACGACGACTACGACATCGGGCGGCCCCCGCCCCCGCCGCCCCCGCCGGGTGCCGCGCCCGGGCCGCCGCCTCCGCCGAAGCCGTTCCGGCCGGTCCTCGAGCCGTCGCGCCACGTCGCCCAGTACCTGTTCGACAGCGAGCGCTACTGCGGCGAATGGCGTCGGCACTGGATCGCCGTCATCCGCTGGCTGCTCGCGCTCGCCGGCGGCACGTTGCTGCTCGGCTACCTCGTCGGGGCGATGCAGAACGTCCCGTACGTCATCGGCACGGTGGCGCTGCTCTGGGTCGTGCTGCTGATCGCGGCCGCCTACCGGATCGGCGACTGGTACTTCGACAAGTTCGTGCTCACCGACAAGCGGGTCATGCTCATCGAGGGCATCGTCACCCGCAAGGTCGCGATGATGCCGCTGGCCCGGGTCACCGACATGGCCTACCAGCAGAGCCCGCTGGGCCGGGTGCTCAACTACGGCACGTTCGTGCTGGAGTCGGCCGGGCAAGACCAGGCGCTCCGAGAGATCGCCCCGCTGCCCTACCCCAACGAGCTCTACCTGCTGTTCTGCCAGGTCATGTACGACCCGGAAGAGATGCTCGCGGTCGGCGACGAGGGCGACTGACCCTACCGGCTAGGGTGGTGGTGGGCACGTCCGTGCCCACCACCGTTCATCTGCCGGAGTTCGTGAGGCCCGCCGTTCATGCGTATCGATCTCCACACGCATTCGACGGCGAGCGACGGGACGGTGCGCCCGGCCCAGCTCGTGCGGGACGCGGTCGAGGTCGGCCTCGACGTCATCGGGCTGACCGACCACGACACGACCGCCGGGTGGCGTCCGGCGATCGAAGCCCTGCCGGCCGGTCTGACGCTCGTGCCCGGGGCCGAGCTGTCGTGCTTCTGGACGCCTTCGAACAGTTGGCCGATCAGCCTGCACCTGCTCGCGTATCTGTTCGACCCGACCGAGCCGGAGTTCGCGCGTGAGCGGGCGCTGGTGCGGGCGTCCCGGCTGACCCGGGCCGAGGAGATGGTCGGGATGCTGGTCGCCGACGGCGCGCCGATCACCTGGCCGGGCGTGCTGGCGATCGCCGACGGGGCGCCGGTCGGGCGTCCGCACATCGCGCAGGCGCTGGTCGCCGCCGGAGTCGTCCGCGACGTGCCGGACGCGTTCCGCTCGGAGTGGCTGGGCGCCCGGTACCACGTCCCCAAGCGGGACATCGAGGTGTTCGACGCGCTGCGCCTGGTGCGGGGGGCCGGTGGCGTCACCGTGCTCGCGCACCCGAAGGCGTCCAAGCGCGGGCGGGTGATCCCCGACCACGTGCTGGCCGAACTGACCGACGCCGGGCTGACCGGCGTCGAGGTCGACCATCCCGATCACGAGGAGTCCGAGCGGGTGGCGCTGGCCGGGCTGGCCGCGGAGCTGGGGCTGCTGGAGACCGGGTCGAGCGACTTCCACGGCACGAACAAGACCGTGCGGCTGGGGGAGAACCTCACCCGGCAATCGGTCTACGAGGAGCTGGTCTCGCGGGCGAGCGGCGCGTCGCCGGTGACGTCCCGGGAGCAGTGGCCGATCGCTCATCGGTGACCCCCGGGTTGTCGTACCCCCGTGGGAGGATCGTTGGTGATGGAACAGCTTGGTTTCGCCGGGATGCCCACCCGGCTCTTCTCCTGCACGCCGTCCAAACTGGCGGCGTTCGCCGAGTGCCCGCGCCGGTACCGGATGACCTATGTGGATCGTCCGCAGCCGCCCCGAGGTGCTCCCTGGGCGCACAACGCGCTCGGCGCGACCGTCCACAACGTCCTGCGGGCCTGGTGGTTGCTGCCCCGCGAGAAACGGACGCCGGAGGCCAGCCGCAAGCTGCTGAACGACGCCTGGATCTCCGACGGCTACCGCGACGCCGAACAGCAGGCGGCGGCGAAGGAGCGGGCCGTCGGCTGGCTGGAAGACTATCTGCGCACGGTCGACCCGGATGCCGAGCCGTTCGGGCTCGAGCGCACGGTCGCGATGCGCACCGAGCGGCTGGCGGTCTCCGGGCGCATCGACCGGCTCGACGACCGGAACGGCGAGCCGGTGGTCGTCGACTACAAGACCGGGCGCGGGGCGCTGTCCGAAGATGATGCGGCCGGGTCGCAGGCCTTGGCCCTCTACGCGCTGGCCGCGGCCAAGACACTGCGCCGCCCCTGCCGGCGGGTGGAGCTGCACCATCTGAGCGCGGGCGAGGTGTACAGCCATGTGCACACGCCGGAGCGGCTCGAGCGCCATCTGCGGAGGGCCGAGCAGACGGCGGCCGATGCGGTGGAGGCGGAATCGAAGTTGAGTGCGGGGGCTCCGGTGGATGAGGCGTTTCCGCCGGATCCGGGGCCGAAGTGTGGGTGGTGCGATTTCCGTCGCCACTGCCCGGAGGGCCAGGCCGCCGCGCCGCCCAAAGACCCATGGGCAGCCTTGCCGTCGTAGGGGCTGTCGCCGTCAGGCGGCCAGGCCGGGCCGGCGGGGCGGCCGGGGGCCGGGCGGGCCGCCGGGGCCGGGGAAGCGCGGCCGGGGGGCGGGTCGGCCGGGGGCCAGGTCGGCCGGGGGCCCACCTCGGCCGCGGGTCAGGTCGGCCGGCCAGCCGGGACGGCTCAGCCGAGGCCCGGGGGCGGGCCGGGGCCGCGGCGGGGTGGTCGGGGCCTCTTGTTGTGCCTGGCTGAGGTCTTGCCTGGGCTTTCGATCGTGCCTGGTCGGGGTGCTGCTGCGGGCGTGGGCTTCATCTGGGCGTTTCAGGCTGAGCGGGCAGCTCCGGGCCGGTCCCAGCCCGCCCAAACGCGCCGAGCCCGCGCACGCGCCCAGCCTGCGCGCACGCGCCGAGCCCGCGCGCTGAGCCCGCGCGCCTGCGCTGAGCCTGCGCGCCTGCGCTGAGCCTGCGCGCCTGCGCTGAGCCTGCGCGCCCGCGCCGAGTCCGCGCGCTGAGCCCGCGCCTGCGCTGAGCCTGCGCGCCTGCGCTGAGCCTGCGCGCACGCGCCGAGCCCGCGCGCTGAGCCCGCGCCTGCGCTGAGCCTGCGCGCCTGCGCTGAGCCTGCGCGCCTGCGCTGAGCCTGCGCGCCCGCGCGCTGAGCCTGCGCGCCCGCGCGCTGAGCCCGCGCGCACGCGCCCAGCGCGCGCGCCTCGGCGGTGGTCGAGTTAGCTAACGTCCACCAGTCACGACCTCGCGGCTGGCAGGCCCGAGCATGGACGCCGACCACAGCATCTCGGCGCTCATCTCCATTGCGGATAGCCAACCAGGGCACACAAAGGCTGACTGGGCGCACTCAGGCCGGCGGTAGCCCGCCTCAACGCACCCAGTCGGCGAACGCCGCCCAAAGCACGGGGCTCAGCTTCGGCCGGGCCCACCCCATCGCCACCCGGGCGCAACTGGCCGGATGCCAATCCTGAGGACCGGCCCCGCCTTCGCGCCGCGGATCTCGGCTCGCGACCACTCCCCGCCGACCCAGTTCGAGCGTTCGGGCGGAGTGCGCTCGGAATGGCGCGTTATCGGGGTTCTGGGGCGCCGAATGGGCCCGGAAAGTCGTGGATCTGCGCGGGCACCCGGTTACGCCGGTAGGGCGTCCAGGCGGCGGACAGGGATTCCCGCCACTCGGGCCCGAGCCGCCCGCAGTTGCGGGCTCTCGCGCACAGTAGGAGGCAGCGCCAGCACGGCGGTGCGCAGAGCCCGCAAGCTCGCAGTGGCCGTGAACTCGCTCCCCGGCAGCACCGGCAGATGCGTATAGAGCTGCTTGGCCCAACCGGGCAACAAACCGAACCCCATAGCCACCAGCGCACCCCAACTAGGCGCCGCAGGCGTAGCCCACCGCACCCACCAGCGCATGGGCGGCGCACTGATCAGACGCAGCCCCTCGTACGCCGGCCGGGTGGCTTTCAGCTGCGGGCGGACGTCCGAAAAGTATGCGGTGAGCTCGGCGGCGGTGCGCGGGACCGCGACCGACGCGGGCTCGATCCCGATCAGGCGCGCCTGACGGACCTGCTCGGCCACGTACCGGTCGGCGTCCGCATCGGAGAGACGCAGGCCTCCGCGGCGGGCCGCGTGCAGGAACGAGTCGACCTCGCAGCAGTGCACCCACAGCAACAACGACGGGTCGTCGACCGGGTGGACGTCGCCGGTGTCGGGGTCGACGGCGGTCAGCCGCCGGTGCAGCCGGCGGACCTTGGCGGCGAGCTCCTCGGCCGCCTCGGTCGTGCCGAACGTGGTGGTCGCGACGTACTCGGTCGTGCGCTGCAGACGCCCCCACGGGTCGTCGCGGTAGCCGGAGTTCGCGGACACGCCGGCCATCGCGATCGGGTGCAGCGCCTGCAGCAGCAGCGCCCGGAGCCCGCCGACCGCGAACGACGGGTCCGCGTGGATCCGCCAGGTGACGCTCTCCGGTCCGTACAGGCCGAGATCCGAGATCGTCATATGGTTGTACCTCCGACAATTGACCTTACGATCAGTGTGCCGCCCAGAACCGGTCAAGTGCCACCGCGGTCTGCTTCGTGTTCTCGATGGCCGGGGAGTGCGCCGCGTCCGGAATGACCTCCTCGAGCGCGCCGAGGCGGCGCGCCATGTCGGCCTGCACCGACGGCAGCCAGGCGTCGTCCCTCTCGCCGTAACAGACCAATACGGGGACGCCGGCCGCGGCGAGGTCGGCGGTGCGGTCGGGTTCCGTCCGCAACGCGTCACCCATGCCACCCAGGCCGGCGGCCGACGAGGCGACGAACCGCTTCCGCAGGAAGGCCTGGAGGTCGGCCGGGGTGCTCTGCCAGACCGGATCGAGCCGACCGGCCTCCTCCATCGCGTCGTAGACCGCCACCATGCCCAGCGGGAGCAGCGGCTCCAGCCGCTCCATGCGCGCACGCCGGGCGCCGACGATCGCCTGCGGGCCGGAGGAGAGCAGCGTCAGCGAGCGGAACGCGGACGGCTCGGCCAGCACGGCGGCCCGGCCGACCAACCCACCGAAGGAATGGCCGACCAGGTGAACCGGGCCGTCGCCGAGCGAGTCGGCCACCGCACGGACGACCGAACCCAGCCAGTCGACGGTGTAGCCGCGGGCGTCGTCGGGGCCGGGGGACTCGAACTGGCCGGGCTGGTCGATCGCGACGACGCGGTAGCCGGCCGCGGCCAGCGGGTCGAACAGCGGCGCGAAGTCTTCCTTGCTGCCGGTGTAGCCGGGCAGGAACAACGCGGTCGCGGCGGCGGGCCGAGACGCGAGGGCGGCGATCGGGTAGCCGGCGGCGGTGATCGTGAGGCGATCGGCGCGGTGCGGGGCGAGCTGAGTCACGGAATCCAGTGTGCCCGCGAACCTGTTGCGCCTGTTCTCCGTGTGCCTACTGCTTACTCGGACGTCAACTGACGTCGGAACCACCTGTCGCACTAGGGTACGGCCGTAACAGCGTTTGCGGAGGTCACCGTGTTCGAGAAGGTTTTCGGCCTACCGGCCCACCCGCTGGTAGTGCACGCGGCGGTCGTGCTCGTACCGATCGCGGTGCTGGCCTCGTTCGCGTACGTCCTCGTGCCGCGGCTGCGGCCGAAGGTCGGCTGGGTGCTGGTGCTGAGCTCGCTCGGCGGCGCCGGGGCGGCGATCGTCGCGGCCGAGACCGGTGACCGCTTCGCGAAGTACCTCGGCGGGACGCCGGCGATCGACGAGCACGGCGGGTTCGGGCTCGACACCCGGAACATGGCCGTGCTGCTCGCGGTCGTCGCGGTGGTGCTGGTGATCGTCGAGCGGGTGCGGAACTCGCGCCGGACGCCGCAGCCGCGCTACGACGAGCGCAACCAGTGGACGATGGTCGGCGAACCGCGCCAGAACACCAGCGGGTCGACCGTGCTCACGGTCGTGTCGATCGTGCTGATGCTCGCGCTGCTGGCCACCGCGGTCGGGGCCGCGGTCTCCGTGGTGCGGGCCGGCGACACCGGCGCCCGGATGGTGTGGTCGGGCGTCGGTTAGGCCGCGGCGGCCGTGCTGGCTCGGATCACCATCATCAGCAGGAGCAGGAACAGCACGACGAGCGTCAGAATGCCGACGCCGACCGTGACCGCGCGGGCCTGGGCGTCCTCGCGGTCGAGGGCGTCGTGGTCCTGGTGGGGGAGGGCCCGCGGGACCGGGCCGGACGAGATGACCGGGCCCCAGCCGACCGCGGCCGACGGCCGGCTCATCGGCGGCGGACCCGCGTAGCGTGGCGGGCCCGGCGCCTGCGCCGGGACGGCCGGAATCTCCGCCGGTGCGGCCGGACGCCGCCAGGCGGCGTCCCCGGCCGTTCCCCCGGGTGAGGCCCACCCACTGGGCGCGGACCCGTTCGACGTCGAGCCGGCCGGACCCGGGCCGGCCGGAGCCGGGCCAGGCGGAACCGGCGCGGCTCCGTTCACGGCGGCGGGGAACTCTCCCGGCGTCGTCATGGACTACTCGGCGGCGGACGCGTCGGCCGGGGCGTCGGCGTCGGAGCCCGCGCGCCGCGGACGGCCGGCGCCGGTACGGCGGCGGCGACGCCGACGCGGAGCCGCGCCCTCGTCACCCTCGTCGGCGCTGTCGACGTCGTCGACCTCGGGCGCCTCGGGCGTACTGAACAGCGGCGGGGCCGCGTCCGGGGTGCGGAACAGCGGGGGAGCCAGCGTGGCCACGGCACCGATCGCCTCCGCCGGCGCGGCGTCGTCGGCGACGACCTCCGCGCCCTCGGGCATCGGGGTCGTGCTCAGCAGCTCGCCACCACGGGTCCGGCGGCGGGGCTTCGTCCGGCGGCGGGCCGGCAGCGCCTCGTCGGCGCTCTCGTCGGCCTCGACGGCCGGCCTGCGGTCTTCGTCGCCGCGGCGACGGCGGACCCGGGTGCGTCCGGCCTTCTTGCCGCCGGTCTCACCGAGGTCTTCGACCTCCTCGGCGTCCAGGCCGGCCCGGGTGCGCTCCTTGCGCGGGAGCACGCCGGTGGCGTCCTTCGGGATGTCGAGCTCGGCGTGCAGGTGGTCCGACGTCGAGTACGTCTCCGGCGGGTCCGCGAACGGCAGGTCGAGCGCGGTGTTGATCATCGTCCACCGGGCCAGCTCGTCCCAGTCGACGAACGTGACCGCGACGCCGTCGGCCCCGGCCCGGCCGGTGCGGCCGATCCGGTGCAGGTACGTCTTCTCGTCCTCGGGGCACTGGTAGTTGATGACGTGCGTGACGCCGGTGACGTCGATACCGCGGGCGGCGACGTCGGTGGCGACCAGCACGTCGACCTTGCCGGCCCGGAACGCGCGCAGGGCCTGCTCACGGGCGCCCTGGCCGAGGTCACCGTGCACGGCGGCGGCCGCGAAGCCGCGCTCCTCGAGGTCGTCGGCGACCTTCTGCGCGGTGCGCTTGGTACGGCAGAACACCATCGTCAGACCGCGGTCGCGGGCCTGCAGGATGCGGGCCAGCATCTCGGCCTTGTCGAGCGAGTGGGCGCGGTAGACGTGCTGGGCCGTCGTCGGCACCGTGCGGCCCGCGTCCGGCTCCTCGGCCCGGATGTGCACCGGCTGACGCATGAAGTTGCGGGCCAGCGCCACGATCGGCCCCGGCATCGTCGCGCTGAACAGCATCGTCTGCCGGGCGGACGGGATCGTGGCCAGGATGCGCTCGATGTCGGGCAGGAAGCCCAGGTCGAGCATCTCGTCGGCCTCGTCGAGGACCAGGATCGAGATCGCGCCGAGGTGCAGGTGACCCTGCTCGACGAGGTCGATCAACCGGCCGGGCGTGCCGACGACGACCTCGACGCCCTTCTTCAGCGCGCTGATCTGCGGCTCGTAGGCCCGGCCGCCGTAGACCGACAGCACCCGGATCTTGCGGGTCTTGCCGGCCGCCGCGATGTCGCGGGTGACCTGGACGCAGAGCTCACGGGTGGGCACGACGACGAGCGCCTGCGGAGCACCGCCGGCCGAACGGTCGCCCTCGCCGGGAGCCACGATCCGCTGCAGCAGCGGGACACCGAAGCCGAGTGTCTTACCGGTACCGGTGCGGGCCTGACCGATCAGATCGCTTCCGGCCAGCGCGATCGGGAGCGTGAGCTCCTGGATCGCGAACGCCCGGGTGATGCCGACCGCGGCCAGCGCCTCGACGGTCTCCGCGCGGACACCGAGGTCGGCGAAGAGCGGGTTCTCTTCGCTGACCGGCTTGGTCGCGGTGAGCTCCTCGACCGGGACGTCTTCGGGCGCGCCGGTGGTGGCGTGCTCGAGCTCGACCGGGTCGAGCTCGTTGTTCTCTTCCGTATTCAGGAGTCTTCGCCTCTCTCCGAGTGCGCAGACGCCCAGATGATTCCGGTAGCGACAGACGCTGCCCGAGCCTCACGCGCACCGCGAGCGGTGGCGGGCTCAGAGCGGCGCCCTGGACGGGGTCCGCGCTCGATATTCAGTACTGCTGTAGTGCTGGTACTACCGTCATTGGTCGACCCGGCGCCGGAGCGCGCGTGCGCTGCCTAACGGCGCGAGTTAGTGCGGTGACGGGTGTCACCTCGCTCATAGCCTACCGCGACGGTTTTTGCCCACGCAGGCGCGTGGCGGGTTCATCTGCGTTCTGTGACGAATCCCGCCAGCTGGTCGGACCCTCTACGGTGAGCACGTGCAACCCCTGGCCTCGTCCGAGGAGCCCCCGCTGAGCACTCCGGGTCGCGATGACGCGGCGGTCCCCGACCTACTCGGTGTCCTGTCCTACGGCGCGCTGGTCGCGTTCGACAACCTCGGCGCGGACGCCCGCCTCGCGCCCGACCTGCGCCGCCGGGCCGCGCTGAGCGAGATGGCCGCGGCGGAACTCGTCCACTACCGGCGGCTGGCCGACCGGCTGACCGAACTGGGCGTCGACCCGGTCGACGCGATGACCCCGTTCGTCGATTCGCTGGACGCCTACCACGAGTCGACCCGGCCCCGGGACTGGCTCGAGGGCCTGGTCAAGGCCTACATCGGGGACGGGATCGCGGACGACTTCTACCGCGAGGTGGCGGCCGGGCTGGCCGAGCCCGACCGGACGCTGGTCCTCGAGGTGCTGCACGACGACCGGTACGCGGAGTTCGCGGTGGCCGAGGTGCTGGCCGCGGTGGACGCCGACCCGAAGCTCGCCGACCGGCTGGGGCTGTGGGCCCGGCGTCTGGTCGGGGAGGCGGTGACGCAGGCCCAGCTGGTCGTGGCCGCGCGTCCGGCGCTGGTGACGCTGGTGGAGCCGTTCGTCCCGGACGGCCCCGACGGCCTGGCCGCGCTCATCGAACGCCTCACGGCCAGCCACGCCGAGCGCCTGTCGTCGCTGGGTCTGCGGTCCTGACACGCACCAGCGCCTGCGGCGCGGAGCCGCAGGCGCTGGTGAAAAGCGTGCCGTCAGGCCGTGCCGAAACCGACCCGGCGCAACTCGCTCTCGGCGATCTCGATGTAAGCGATCTTGTCGGCCGGCACAACTACCCGCCGGCCCTTCTCGTCGACCAGTGACAGCAGATTCGTCACGCCGGCCAGCGCGTCGGCCACCGCCTGCTCGACTTCGTCCTGGCTCTGGGTGCTCTCCAGCACGAGTTCGCGCGGAGCGAACTGCACGCCGATCTTGACCTCCACCGCAGTGCCTCCTCGGAAAACGGTACTCAACCGCTGTAGAAGCTATCCGATCGAAGCCCCGGTCGAGCGGCCCGGGGAGCTGTGTCAGCGCTGAGCAGAATTATCGAGCGGGAAGTCCGAGATCCCCCTCCACAGCAGCGCGCTCAACAGCGCGACCGCTTCGTCCTTGGGAACCGCGCGGTTCGCGTTCAGCCAGTACCGCGCCGCGATCTCGGACGCCCCGGTCAGCCCCACCGCGAGCAGCTCGGCCCGCTCCCGTGAGACACCGGTGTCATGTCCGATCGTGTCGGCGATGGCCTCCATGCACAGCTGCGACGCCCGCTCGACCCGCTCGCGCACGGCCGGCTCGTTACGCAGGTCGGACTCGAACACCAGCCGGAACGCCTCGCCCTCGCTGTCGACGAAGTCGAAGTAGGCCTTCGTCGCGAGGTGGACGCGAATTTTGTTGTCGGTCGTCCCCGCGAGGGCCTGTGTGACGTGGTTCACGAGCGCTTCGGTGTGCTGGTCGATCAGCGCCAGGTACAGGTCGAGCTTGCCGGGAAAGTGCTGGTAGAGCACCGGCTTGGAGACGCCGGCCCGGTCGGCGATGTCGTCCATCGCGGCCGCGTGATACCCGTTCGCGACGAACACTTCCTGGGCAGCGGTGAGCAACTGGCGGCGACGCGCCGATCGGGGCAGACGGCCCGTGCGGCCACTGCTCGCGGCGACAGGATCACTGCTCACCGGGGTAACCATGGTCTCCTCCAGTCCTTGCGGACCATCCGCACTTACCGCCGGGTAGCAAGAGTACGCGAGGTGTCCCCAACTCTCTGCCCGCTCGGCCGGAACCACCGTTCGGTTCGTCCGTTTCCCCCTTCGGTGACGGACCCTTCCCCTTCAGGTGCCTGACCGGACGGGCCATCCGTCGGTAGCCTGCTGGCAGGTCGACGAGACAGGAGCACGTTCGTGACCACCGCTCCGCACCGCAGCCGCTCCCCGGCCGGTGCGCGTCCGGTGTTCACGATGCGAGGATCCGGGCCGGCCCTCCGGCCGATCGCCGTGGCCGCGTTGCTCGACGTCGTGCGTGCGGTGGCCGGGGTGCGTGCCGCCGAGCTCAGGACGGCAGCGGGCGGAGACCGTACGCTGCACCTGGAACTCGTCGACGGGGCAGACGAGGCTGCAGTGGCGTGGTCAGTGACCAGGATCCTGGACGAAAGGCTCGGCGTGGAGGTGGACCAGACCCGGTCGGTTCTGGTGGACGACAGTGTCGACGAGACGCGGAGCGTCCCGCTCGACGGGCCCCAGCGTCGCGTCCACCTCGAGCGCTTACAGGTCGTCACCGGCGGCCTCGACGTCCGGGTGGACGTCGCGCTCGCGACGGCGGGCGCCCGTGTGGTCGGGTCGGCGAGCGGGCCGGCGGTCGAGCGGACCGTGCTCCGCACCGTGGCCGGCGCGACCCTCAATGCGGTCGACGCGCTGCTCGAAGGGCGGGCCCGCTGCGGCCTCGACCAGGCCGAGCTCACCGACATCGGCTCCGACCGGCTGGCGATCGCGGTCGTCACGCTGCTTACGCCCGGCCAGGTCGACCGGCTCGCCGGCGCCGCGCTGGTGCGCGGTGACGCCCGGCAGGCGATGGTCCGCGCGGTGCTGTCGGCGTTGAACCGGCGGTTCGAGTCGCTGGTCCCGGAGCGCGGCGCGTCGTCGACCTGGGCCCAGAGCTTTCCCCCGTCGGCGCCCCCGCTCGCGGTCGAGAACACCGCCACCTACCGCACGCTCTCGGGCGGCCCGGACGACGCCCCGTACCCGAGCGGCGGGTACGCGAACGGCTCGTCGCGCTCCCCGTTCACCGAGGGCGATTCCGACACCGGCCTGATGACGATCGACGACACCGGCAGCCACCACTACGCCACGCCGGTCGCCGAGACGAGCGCGGACGACGCGAACCAGAGCGCGGTGGACGAGCCCACCGTCAGCCAGTCCGAGGTGACGCAGCCCGAGTTCACCCGGCCCGAGTCGACGCGCCTGGGCGCACGCGGCGGCCGCGCGGCCCGTCGGGCGGCCGCGGCCCAGCGGGGCGCGGAGCAGGTCCACCCGACCCGGTCGGACCCGCCCCGCCCGGAGCCGGCCCGGCCCGAGCCGACCCCGGAGCCGGAGCGGTACCCGACCGGTGGCGCACCCGAGTACGCGCCGAGCACCCCGTTCGTGGCGCCTGCCCCCTACGCCGACCCGATCGCGTCGCCGACCGGTGAGCTGGAGCTGGCCGGCGGCCCGAATGGAGCGGCCGACCTCGGCGACTGGGCCGCCGCGACCTGGGACCGGCTCGTCGCCGACGACCCGATCCGGGAGAGCCCGGCCGCTTCGGCCGCTGACCCGCGGGTCAGCGACCCCCAGCCCGATTTCGACGCGCGCACCAGCGGGGACATGCCCCCGGTGACGACGTCCGGCGTGTTCACCCCTCCGGCCGAGCCCACGTGGACGCCTCCGGCCGAGCCGGTGTGGGGCTGGCCCGCGTCCGAGGAGCCGGCCTCGACGTCGGCGTCTGCGTCGGCGTCTGCGTCGGCCGAGTGGACGCCGCCGCGGTGGGAGTCGGCCGAGCAGGCCGGGAACGTCGGGCCCGGGTACGGGCGGGGCCCGAACGGCGCGCCGGCGAACGGATCGCGGGCCGGTCTCGGTGGGAGCTATCTGGAGCGCGAGTACGGCGGGCTCGGCATGCCGCCGAGGCGCAGCAGCGAGGCGAACGGGTACGGAGAGGCGCCGTCGGGCGCGGGGTCTTCGGGGGCCGGGTCTTCGGGGGCCGGGTCTTCGGGGGCCGGGTGGGGCCGGCACGGCCGGGCGGAGAGCCCGGTGTCCGGGCAGCCTGCGGCCAACAATGGCTACGGAGGCCCGGGAGGATCGGGTAACCAGGGCGGGGGGCTCGGGGGCAACCCGAGCGGACTCAGTGGCCTGGGCGGAAGCCCGGGTGGCCTGGGCGGAAGTCCGGGTGGCCTGGGCGGAAGCCCGGGTGGCCTGGGCGGAAGTCCGGGTGGTCAGGGTGCGGGTGGCTTGGGTGCGGGCGGCCTAGGGCAGGGTGCGGGCGGCCCGGGGCAGGGCGCAGGCGGCCTTGGCCAAGGACCGAGCGGCTCGGGCCCGGCGGCGTCAGCCGCCGGTTACGGCAACCCCTACGCCACCCCTGATCAGACTCCCGGCATCGGAGGCCTCGGAGGCCTTGGCCCCGCCAGCGGCGGGGGTCTGGGCCCGAGTGCGGCCAACGGCGGCGGCCACGGAAGCCTCGGCCCGAACGCGGGCAACGGCGGCGGGCTCGGCCCGAATGCGGGCAACGGCGGCGGGTTCGCTCCGAGCGCGGGCAATGGCGGCGGGTTCGCTCCGAGCGCGGGCAACGGCGGCGGGCTTGGCCCGAGCGCGGGCAACGGCGGCGGGCTCGGCCCGAATGCGGGCAACGGCGGTGGGCGGCGGCGGCACGCGGCCGAGCCGACCGGCGCCTGGCCGGTCCACGACCCCCTGGGCCCGGGCGGCGGCTCCTGGGCCGACCCGCAGTCGGTCGCCCCACCGCAACGCGAACCGAGCCCGACCGAACGCGGCTACCGCACCGGCCCCCAGGCCGAGAACCAGGACCGCCGCGAAAACCCCGACCGCCGCGAAAACCCCGACCGCCGCGAGGCCCCACCCCGAGCCCGTCGCCGCTACGCCGACGAAGAACCCGGCCGCCACGGCGGCACCTGGTAGCCCCGCTCGCCCGCTGGGCCGCCCGCGCGGCCGCCCGCCGGGCCTTGCCCGCCCGGGTGCGGCCCGGCCTGACCGCGCCCGCCGGGCGCCCGACCTCCCTCGCCCGCCGGCCGCCCAATCCCCTCGCCCGGCAGGCGCCAGACCGGCAGGCGCCCGCCCGGGCCGCGCCGGCAGGTGCCTGGCTCATCGAGCCCGGCAGTTGCCCGGCTCACCGAGCCCGGCAGGTGCCTGGCCCGCCGCGCCGGGCAGGCGTCCGTCCGGTCGGGCTCGGCAGCCGCTGGATCGGCCGCGCCCGGTGGGCAGCCGCTACCCCTGCCCGGCAGTCGCCCAATCGGCCGCGCGCGGCCAGCAGTCGCCCACCCCTGCCTGGCAGGCGCCTAATCGGCCGCGCCCGGGCAACCGCTTACCCCGCCCGTCAGGCACCCGGCCCGCCGCGCCGGACCCCCCGCACCTAGCCCGCCGTGCGCGGTGGGCAGCCACCCATCCTTGTCGGGCGGGCGCCCGCCCGGCCGCGCCCGGTATGCAGCCGCCACCTTGCCCGAGAGGGGCCTGCCCCGCCGAGCCGGGCAGGCGTCCCTCCGGCCGGGCTCGGCAGCCGCTGGATCGGCCGCGCCCTGCGGGCAGCCGCTCATCCTGCCCAATCGGCCGCGCGCGGCGAGCGGCCGCCACCTCTGCCCGGCTGCCGCGCCCGCCCGGCTGCCGCCCCCGCCGGGCTGCCGCGCCCGCTAGGCCGTCGCCCACCTCTGCCCGGCGGGCGCCCGGTAGGGGGCCGGGCCCGCCGAGCCGGGCAGGCGTACCTCCGGCCGGGCCCGGCAGCCGGTCGATCTGCCGCGCGCGGCGGGCAGCCGCCTATCCCCGCTCGCCAGACGCTCGATCGGCAGCGCCCGCCCGGCAGCCGCCCGCTCCCGCCCGGCAGGGCGCCCGCTCCCGCCCGGCAGGCGCCCTGCCGGCTGCGCCCGGCCCGCCGAGCGATGGGCAGCCGCCCACCCTTGCCCAGCGCGCGCCCGCCCGCCTAACCGCGCCCGTTAGGCACCCGTCACCTCGCCCGGCAGGAGCCTGGCCCGGCCGCGCGCGATAGGTCACCCGCCC